>JACRDR010000063.1 GCA_016212845.1 Elusimicrobiota bacterium | reverse complement strand
GGTCTCCTACGAAGTCTCGATGCTCACCAGCCTCGCGGCGCTGCTATTTATCTACGGCACGCTCGACCTAGGCGACGCGGTCCGCTGGCAGGCCGCGCACGGCTTGTGGGGCATCGTCCTCCAGCCCCTGGGCTTCATCCTCTTCTTGACCGCCGGCGCCGCCGAGACCAAGCGCACGCCCTTCGACGTCCCCGAGGGCGAGTCCGAGATCGTCGGCTACTTCATCGAGTACTCCGGCATGAAGTTCGTCATGTTCATGATGACCGACTTCATGGAGACGATCGTGATCTCCGGCCTCTGCGCGGCGCTTTTCCTTGGCGGCTGGCACTTCCCGGGGCTGTCCCTCCTGCCGCAGCCGCTGCTCGGGCTCGCGCAGGTGGCGGTGTTCTCCGTCAAAACCTTGGCCGTGATTTTCCTGCTCATGCAGATCCGCTGGACGCTGCCGCGCTTTCGCTTCGACCAGCTGCTGCACCTGGGCTGGAAAAACCTTTTGCCGCTGGCGCTCCTCAACGCGTTCGCGACCCTCTGGGTGGTATACTTCCTCCAATGAGCGGCCCCTCGAGCCTCGAGCGCCATCCGGCCAAGACCGTCTCCCGCCCGGAGATGGGACTGGCCGAGCGCATCTATCTCGTCGAGCTGTGGCGCGGGCTCGCGATCACGTTCCGCCACCTCTTCGTGAACCTTTTCCGGCACGCGCGGCGGGCGCTCGGGCTGGGCGGCCTGCCGGGCGCGGTCACGATCCAGTACCCCGAGGACCCGGCGGTCGTCGCCAAGCGCGCCCGCACCCGGCACCGCCTCCTCAAGCGCGAGGACGGCACGCCTCGATGCGTCGCGTGCATGATGTGCGAGACGGTCTGCCCGGCGGAGTGCATCCACATCCGCGCCGAGGAGTCGCCCGTCACCCAGATCGAGAAGCGCGCGAAGTCCTTCGAGATCGATCTCGGGCTCTGCGTCTTCTGCGGCTACTGCGTGGAGGCCTGCCCGGTGGACGCGATCCGCATGGACACCGGCCAGGTCGCGCTGTCGACCGGGAGCCGCGAGGACCTGCTTTGGACGATGCCCGAGCTCCTGGGCGACAAGAAGAAGGAGCCGCATCCGGTCTGGCCCGGCGGCGAGAGCGAGAAGCGCCAGGAACCCAAGCGAGGTTAAAATGTCCGAGCCCCTCTGTCCCCAGAAGGCCCCGTACGTGAAGGAGGAAGCCGCCGGCACCAAGGCCTGGTGCTCCTGCGGCCATTCCAAGAACCAGCCGTACTGCGACGGCTCCCATGGCCGGGAAAACACCGGCATGCGCCCCGTCGTCTTCAACTTCACCGAACCGAAGAAAGTCGCCTGGTGCGGCTGCAAGAAGACCAAGACGCCGCCGTTCTGCGACGGCACGCACAAGACACTCCCCTGAACCACGCCGCCGACGTCAACTGGCTGACCGCGTTCGCGGCCGGCGTCGTCTCCTTCCTCTCGCCGTGCGTCCTGCCGCTCGTCCCCGGCTACGTCTCCTTCATGTCTGGCGTCTCGCTCGAGGAGCTCCAGGCCGGTTCGTCCGCGGCCGGCCGCAAGGCCGGTCTCGCCGCGATCTTCTTCGTGCTGGGCTTCGGCTTGGTGTTCACGATGCTCGGCGCGAGCGCGTCCGTCGTGGGCCTCTGGCTCGACGCCTACCGGAACGTCCTCAACACGGCCGCCGGGGTCGTCGTCATCGCCTTCGGCCTGCACACGACCGGCCTCATCACGATCAAGTGGCTTTACATGGAGAGGCGCTTCCAGACCGCCGGGGTCTCGCCCGGGGCCGCGGGAGCGTTCGTCATGGGGCTGGCCTTCGCCTTCGGCTGGACCCCCTGCATCGGTCCGATCCTCGCGGGCATCCTGGCCCTGGCCGCGCGGGAGGAGTCGGTCTCCCGCGGCATGGCGCTCCTGTTCGTTTACTCCCTGGGCCTAGGCATCCCCTTTATCGTCACGGGCTTCGCGACCGCCGCCTTCCTCCGCTTCTTTTCCCGGTACCGGGCCTATATAAGGTGGGGGGAGATCGCCGCCGGGGCGCTGCTGATCCTCGTCGGGTGCTTGATGCTCGCCAACCGACTCACCCTCCTGGTCAGCCTCATGCCGTCCTGGCTGCGCCGTTTTGCCATTTAGGGAGTCCCTCGATCTGGGCCTTGCGCGGTTTTGACGGCGGATGTAACCTTTTTTGTCATTCGGGGTATAGATGTCCGGAGCTCCCGACAGGGGGAGGCAGGAAATGACTAGAAAGAGTCTTTTCGTACTGGGCGCCGCGCTCGGACTTACGGCGGGGTCCATCGCCTACGTTCGCGCCGGAAGCAGCCTCACCGGCGAAACCGACGCGACGGTCAAAAACACCTGTAAAATCCAAGACGTATTCCTCAATCCGATCGCGTCCCAGGTCTACATCGGGTCGAACATCACGTTGACCTGGTCCTCGACCGACGCGACGACGCTCGAGTCGAACTTCGGAGAGACCGCGCTCAACGGCAGCAAGAGCCAGTACCTGGGCTCTCTCGGGGCGCATACCTTCACGGTCACGGCGAAGTCGGACTGCGGCGACGCGTCCACCATGAGCCGCACCGTCACGGTCGTGAATCCGCCGCCGCCGCCCCCGCCGCCGCCGCCGTACCACCGGTGCTTCGTCGCCGGCACGCAGATCAGCATGGCCGACGGCACCTACAAGAACGTGGAGGACGTGAAGCCGGGCGACAAGGTCTTCTCCTCCGACGAGAACGGCAAGAAGATCATCTCCACGGTCACGGACCGCTACAAGTCGGAGTGGGACTCGTTCTATCAGATCAACGGGTCCAACGGCGTCACGGGGCCGCACTTGTTCATGGCCAACGGCAAGTGGACCCGGGTCGACGAACTGAAGGTCGGCGACAAGCTGGTCGACGAAAAGGGCAATCCGGTCGAAATCACCAAGATCGTGAAGCGGCCCGGCCCGGTCGACATCTTCCCGCTGTTCGTCGAGAACCCGCCGTCCAACTACTTCGCGGAAGGCGTGCTGGTCCACAACAAGGACAACCAGCTCGACGAAGGCGAAGGCCTGCTCGCCGGCACGAAGGTGCTCATGGCCGACGGCACGCGCAAGGCGATCGAACTGGTGCGGGAAGGCGAGGGCCTCATGGCCTTCTGGCCCAAGTCCAAGGGCATGGGCACCGCCAAGGTCAAGAAGGTCTGGCCCAACGTGACGGTCAACGAGTACGTCGTGATCAACGACAAGCTCGCGATGGGCCCGAAGCATCGCGTAATCTCGATGAAGAAGGGCGCCGGGGAAGAGAAGAAGAAGTAGTGCCCGCCGTCCGAAAAGAGGAGAGACCGGAGACGCGTTCCGGTCTCTCTCTTTTTTTCGGGGTCGACGAGATCGACTCCGACCTGCGCCTCCAGCTCCTGCTGGCGGGCCTCAACTTCTACGCCTACGTCTCCTTCTGGCTGATGAAGGACAACCCGGCGTACTCCACGCTCGGGACCGACACGCTCAACTTCGTCTCGACCTGGCCCGTCGAAGGCCTCCGGAGCATGGTTTTCCTCGACCAGTTCTGGACCAACGCCTGGCTCCACGTCCTGTCCCTGCTCGGGGTCCTCGGCTTCTTCCTCGCGCTGGCGCGGCGCTGGTCCGCCTCCTGCGCGATCCTGGCCTTCCTCTTCGTCAACACGCTCTATTACTACCTGCAGGAGTTCCGGCTCATCCAGCCGTACAAGCACGCCCAGCTCTTTCTGACGTTCATGTTCCTGATCTCGCGCAACAAGCTCTTCTTCGTGCGCCTCACGCTGCTGTGCTGCTACCTGGACGCGGCCTGGACGAAGCTGACGCCGTCGTGGCTCTGGGGAGAGGCCTTCAACTCCACGCCGGACAAGCTGCCGCTCCTGCCCAAGGCGGATTGGGCCGTGCTCGGCGCGGGCTGGGCGCTGATCGTACTCGAGACGCTGGGTCCGTTCGCCTGGCTCGCGTCGAGCCGCAGGCTCCGGGACGGGTCGGTGCGACTCTTCATCCTATTCCACTTGTACTCCAGCACCCTGGTCGGCTGGACGTATCCGGCGATTATGCTGCTCGCGCTCGTGCCCGCCTTCCTCGACTTCGACGCGCCCATGCAGGAGGGCTACCGCTGGACTCCCCGCCATGCGCCCAGCTGGGCGTTCGCGGCCGCGCTTTTCTTCGGCGGAATCTGGCCCGCGTTCATTCCCGGCCCGATACTCTTGACCGGCGAAGGCCGCTGGCTCCGGATGTTCATGTTCGAGGCGAACCGCGCCGCCCAATTCGAGGCCGAAGCCTCCAAGGGCGCCCGGCGCGTCCGTGGGGAAGTGGTCCGTCCGGACCGCTCGGTGTCGATGTTCGACTACGAGGGCCAGCGCTCGACCTTAGCGCGCGTCGAAGGCGAGATGACCGACGGGGGGAAGCCCGTGCCGGAGTTCGATCCCCGCGCGACCTTCTACGACGAGCACGGCACGGCGATCTGGAACCCGCAGCTCTTCACCGCGAGCGAGAGCGCGATCTACGGCGACCCCTACGTCTATTGGTTCTACGGCCGCGAGCTCTGCCGGCGCTGGAAGCCCGACCGGCTCTCGCTCCGCCTCACGAGCCGCCTCAACCGGAAGGGGCCGGAGTACCGCGTCCTCGACATCCAGGATTTCTGCCGCGAGGATCCCCGCTACCGGCCGCTCGCGCACAACCCGTGGATCACGTGGAAGGCTCTGTGAGGCTCGAGCCCCGGCTCCGGCTCGCGTGCGCGGCCCTTCTCCTTTATTACTGCCACACCTTCGGCGTCTGGCACGCCGACCACGCGGCGACGCTTTCGACGTACGGACTCGAGACCGCGAACGTCCTGCCGACGAGACTCGTCGCCGCTCTCGGCGGCCCGTGGCTCCTGCCGCCGTTTTGGACGCTGCTCCATCTCGCCGGCCTGTACTTTTTAGGCTTGTTCGGCCTGCTGAGCCTGTTCCGCAAGAACGACCGCGCCGCCCTCTGGACGCTCGGGTTCCTGTTTGCGAACAAGGCGTACTACTACGCCTGCGATCTGCGGCTGCACTCCGACGCGCATCACCTCCACCTTCTGCTCTCGTTCTTGTTCCTCGTCGCGCGCGAGCGGCTGTTCTTTCTGCGCGCGGGGCTCGTCGCCTCCTTCTGGGCGCTCGCGCGCGCGAAGCTCGGACCCTCGTGGGCGGGGGGAGACTATTTCCTGGCCCGCCCGGACTTCCCGGCGTGGGCCGCGCCGTACTGCGCGCTGTGGGTCGGCATCGAGGCGCTCGCGCCGCTCCTCTGGCTCTCGGAGCTCCGGCTCGCGCGCGCCGCCGCGCTGGCCGTCCTGGCGGCGGCGTACGCGCTGCGAAGCGAGTCTGCGCTCCTGCTCCCGCCGCTCCTGCTCTGCGCCTTTTGGGACGACGTCGGCCCGATGCAAAGAGGCTTTCGACCCTCGGCCGCGCAATGGCAGGCCTGGGCCGCGCTGGCGCTCTTTCTGCTCGCCGGCGTTCCGCCCTCGGAGGACGATCGCGCGGGCGCCGCGCGCATCACCGTCGCGAGCCCGGCGGGCGAGCGGACCTTCGACGTCGTCTGGCCATGGCGCGCGCCCACGCGCCGTCCCGACGGCACGGTCTCTCCGGCCGCGAGCCCCTACTATCGCGGGGACTGGACCGAGATCGTTCGCGAGGGGGACAAGATCGTCTTCAACCCGTACGCCTTCATCTCGCTGCCGAACCGCCTGCTCGGGCCGTGGCCGTTCGAGCTCTACGCCCGCCGCCTCTGCCGCGAAGGACTCGCCGAGCGCGTCGACGTCGCTCTCGAACTGCGCCGCGACGGCCGGATGAGCGGCGAGCGCGTCGAACTCTCCAAGCGCTGCGCGCTCCCTTGACGAAACCGCCTCCCGAGGCCATCCTATCCGGGTGGAACTCGCGCTCCCGTGGACCTCGAGCCGGAAGGTCGGCGCCCTGCCGGCGATCTTCGTCACCGTCCTGGCGCTCACGCTCTTGTGGGACACCTGGGCGGTGTGGCCGCTCAAGCTCATCTGCGTCTTCTTCCACGAGATCAGCCACGGGCTCGCGGCGGTCGCGACCGGAGGGAGCATCGGGCGCATCATGCTCGAGTCCAACGAGAGCGGCCGGACGATGGCGATCGGAGGCAGCCGCTTCCTCGTCCTCAACGCGGGCTACGTCGGCAGCTGCCTCTGGGGCTGCGGCCTCATCCTCGCCTCGGCGAAGACCGACAAGGACCGGCTCCTCACCGCCATCCTCGGCCTGTTCATGGGTTTCATCACCCTGTGGTACGTGCGCAGCCCCTTCGGCTTCATCTTCGGGGGGCTCGTCGCGGCGGGTCTCTTTTGGTGCTCGCAGAAGCTGTCCGACGAGCAGAACGATCTCATCTTGAAGACGATCGGCGGCGCCTGCTGCCTCTACGTGATCCCCGACATCTGGTCCGACGTGGTAAGGAGCTCCTGCAACTCGGACGCGAAGATGCTCGCGCGCGAGTACTTCGGCCCGAAGCTCGTGTGGGGCCTGGCGTGGATCGGCGCCTCGATCGCGGCCTTGGCCGCGACGCTGAAGAACAGCCGCTAACTACGACTGTCGGGCGGCGGCGAGTTCGCGGGCGAAGCCCGCGAGGGAGAAGAACCGCGCGATCGCGGCCTTGCGCAGCTTCGGCCCGGTGATCTTAAACGGGCTCGCCGCCACGGGGGTGAAGAGCTCGCACAGATCCTTCACCCGGTGCGTGGGGAGGAAGAAGCCCCGCTGGTCGGCCATGAGGAGCAGGAGGCCGTAGGTCGACGTCTTGTCCGTGCACATCGCGAGGATGTCCTTGCCCGGAACGCTCCAGCCCGGATCCTTGGTCTTGCTCAGGAACGCGTAAAGCCGGTAGTCGGGCTTGCGCGACGCGAGGTCGATCCGCGGCGCCCACTTTTCCTTGAACGACGCCGTCTTGGTCTTGTTCGCGGGCGCGGCGGGAGCGGGGACCTTCTTGTCGTCCGGAAGGGCCCACAGCGCCAGGATGCGGCCGGCGGGAGCGGCGTCTTCGACGACGTCGAAGTCGTAGTCGGCGTAGAGCTGGGCGAGCACGAGGCCCATCTCGGTCTCGAAGGCGCCGGAACCCGGAGGGCGGGGCGGACCCTTCTTCTTCGCCGGCGCGGGGGCGGGGGCCGCCGCTTCCGTCGCGGGCGCGTCGCCGGCCTCGGCGGCGGGAGTGGCGGTCACGTCGCTCTCCGGCGCCGTGTCGACGACGTTTTCGGGATTTGGCTCGGTCTCAGCGTTTAGGGCGGGCGCGGCGTTCTCAAGGGGTTCGTGTCCGTTCTGTTCCATGCCCGCATGATAGCAATAAGGAGACATGGTCAACATTCGCCGCCGGCGGCCGCTCCGATATACTGAGGGAGGCGACCGCGATGCCCGTGCTCAATCTCCAGCGCCGACCCACCTCGAGGCGCCCCCTTGGCCGGAGGGCGGTCACCGCGCGCCCCGGCGCGGGAGACTGGCGGACGCGCTACGTCGCCGCCGTGCTCACCGTTCTCGGAACGGCGCTCCTCCACGAGGCCTTCGAGCCCTTTCTCGAGAAGAGCCCCTTTCTGACCTATCTCCCGGCGATCATGCTTTCCGGCGCCTACGGGGGTCTGGGCCCCGGCCTCGTCGCGACCGGCCTCGGCGCCGCCTTCGCCGAGCTGATCGCGAAAGTCGGAGACCTCTTTCCCGAGCTGCTGCTCTTCCTCGGCGCGGGGGCGGCCATGAGCTGGGGCAACCATCAATTCCACGAGCTGCTGCGCTCGTTTAGGGCGTCCGAGAGTATGTTTCGGAGGCTGGCCGCCGACGTCACCGACTACGCGATCTACATGGTCGACCCCGAGGGGGTGATCATCAGCTGGAACGCCGGCGCCCAGCGCATCAAGGGCTACACCGAGGAGGAGGTCCACGGGCGTCACTGTTCGCTGTTCTATCCGCCCGAGGCGGTCGCCGCCCGCGTGCCTTGGAATTCCCTCGCGCGCGCCAAGCGGGACGGCCGGGCCTGGGACGAAGGCTGGCGCATCCGGAAAGACGGCACGCGGTTCTGGGCCGGCGTGGCGATCACCCCGATTCGCGACGAGCGCGGCCTCCTGCTCGGATTCACGAAGGTGACGCGCGACATGACCGAGCTGCGCAAGGCGGAGGAGGCCGCGCGGGAACGCTACCTGCGCTCGATCCTCGACGCGTCCCCCGGCCTCGTGTCTTTCATCGACGCCGACGGCCGGTACGTCTTCACCAACAGCGCCTACTCCCAGTGGTTCGCGGACGCGAGCAACCCGAAAGGCCGGCTCGTGCGCGACGTGGTGGGCGCGGAGATCTACGACAAGATCCGGCCGCACGTGGAAGCGGCGCTCGCCGGACGCCGGGTCGAGTTCGACACCGAGATCAGCTATCCCGGCCTGGGCCCGCGGCGCGTACGCGCGGTGTACGTCCCGAACCTCGCCCCCGACGGCAGCCCCCAAGGTTTCTTCGGCTTCGTCCTGGACGTCGACGAGCAGGCCCGCGCGCGGGAGGCGCTCGAGCGCGAGCGCGCCCGCTTCGTCGCGATCTTCCACTCGCTCGTCGACGGCGCCCTCGGCCTCTCCCCGGACGGCGAGGTCATCATCGTCAACAACGCGCTCGCGCGCCTCTTCGAGTTCGGCTCGCGCGCGGAGCTTCTGCACAAGCTCTCCGACTTCCGGGACCTCTTCACGCTCTCGACCTTAGACGGGCGCCCCGTGCCGTTCGAGCAGTGGCCGATCGCCCGCATCGCCCGGGGCGAACGCATCGACGGCCTCGAGCTCCTGGTCCGCCGCGTCTCGGACGGCCGCGAGTGGTGCATCAGCTTCGGCGGCCAGCCCGTCTACGTCGCGGGCAAGATCGATCTCGCCATCGCGATCTGCCGCGACGTCACGCCGCTTCGCCAGCGCGCGACCCGTCTCGAGAAGATGGTCCGCCTCCGCACCTCCGAGCTCGAGCGCTCCGTCCAGGAGCTCGAGCGCTACTCCTACCCCGTCGCGCACGATCTGCGCGCTCCGCTGCGCGCCGTCTATCGCTACGCGGAGCTGCTCCTGACGCGCCGCGACTCGCTGTCGGAGGAGGAGCGGGAGCGGTACCTGCGCTCCGTCGTTTTCGGCAGCGAGCGGATGGACCGCCTCATCTCCGACCTTCTCGACTACAGCCGGATCGGGCAGGCTCCCGCGGCGCTCGTACCCATCGACCCGGCCGCGTCGGTTCGCGCGGCGCTCGCCGCGGTCGCCGAAGACGTCCGCCACCGCGAGGCCGAGATAGACGTCCGGCTGCCGGAGCTTCCCCGGGTGATAGGCGACCCGTTCCTGCTCGAGCAGGCGCTCACGAACCTCCTGTCGAACGCCGTGAAGTTCGTGCCCGCGGGGAAGAAGCCCGTCATCCGCGTCTCGGCGGCCCGTACGGACGGAGGCCTCCGGATCGAGATCTCCGACAACGGGATCGGCATAGAGCCCAGGTACCGCGACCGGATGTTCCGGATCTTCGAGCGGCTGAACGCCAGCCAGGAGTTCCCGGGCACCGGGATCGGCCTCGCCATCGTCAACCGCGCGGTCGAGAGGCTCGGGGGGACTCTGGGCTTCGACTCGGAGCCGGGCCGGGGCTCCACCTTCTGGCTCACGCTGCGCGAGGCGCCCCGTGAGTGAGGGCGTCGTCCTGCTGGTCGACGACGACGAGACCGACGTCGAGTTTTTCCGCCAAGCGGTCCGGGAAGCCTGCCCCGCCGCGCGGGTGGAGGACTTGCCCGACGGACAGGAAGCCGTCGACTACCTCTCGGGCCGCGGGAAGTTCGCCGACCGCGGCCGCTTCCCGGCGCCGGCGTATCTCGTGCTCGACGTGAAGCTGCCCCGGCTCACGGGGCTCGAGGTTCTCGCGTGGCTCCGCTCGAAGCCGGAGTTCGCGGCGTTGGCGGTCACGGTCCTGTCCGGCTCCCAGCTCGACAGCGATCGCGAGACGGCCGAACGCCTGGGCGCCGAATACATCGTCAAGCCCGTGGGCTACGCCGAGCTTCTCGATATCGCCCGGGAGCTGTGCCGCCGGCTCTTCGGTGAGAATAAGTTGAACCCTCCGTGAGACCGGCGTGAGTCCCCGCGGCTACTCTCCGGAGGCCGCACGGGGGAGACATGCACGGATCGATCGCCGGACTGCCCGCCTCGATGGACCTCATGCGCTGCCCGAACTGCGGGCACGAGCAGGCCCGCGGCGGGGCGGAGTGCGGCCGCTGCCAGGTGATCTTCGAGAAGCTCGCCGCCAAGCAAGCCCGGCGCGACCAAGGCATGGGCTCTTCCGAGACGCCGTTTCCGTACTCGGCGCCCTCGATCGAAGCGGAGGCGGCTTCGCTTTCCGCGTCCGACCAATCCGCGCTCGACGGCGCCGCCGCCGCGGGCTACGTCGTGGCGTCGTTTACCGCGATCGCGATCGGGATCGAAGCCGCCGGCTGGGTCCAGCTCGGGCTCGGGCCCTGGGCGCTCATCGACGTGCTGCTGGCGACGGGCCTCGCGTACGGGACCGGCCGGGGGAGTCGCATCTGCTCCGTGAGCCTCTTTCTGTATTTCATCCTCAGCAAGCTCGCGCAGTATTCCCAGCATCCCCCGAGCATCGCGGGGATCTGGCTCCCGTTCATGATCGCGAGCGCGATGGGCAAGGGCGCGCTGGCTTCATTCAATAGGCGATGATTCGCGTAGTTTGGTAAAACCGGAGGCGTGAATCCGGAGAGCGGACTTCGCCTGGCGCGCGTCTGCGCGCTTTTGGCGCTCATCGTCGTTTCGACCGGCGCGCTGGCGATGCGCCGCCGGCTCGCGTCCTTGGCCGAGGGCGCCGCGTGGGTCGGGCACACCCACGAGGTCCTGCGCGACCTGGACGCGGTGAAAGCCGAGCTGGCGAAAGCCGAGACCTCTCCCAAGGCTTTCGCGGACCATTCCAAGGCGGCCCGGCGCGCCGTCGAGACGCTGCGGAGGCTCACTTCCGATACCGCGGACCAGCAGGACGAGCTGAGGAAGCTCGAACTCCTGTTGGACCGCCGCGACGCCGCGGCGAGGGCGCAGAGCAACGAGATCATCAATCGCATGGGCGACCGCGAGAGCGGGCGCCTCCACGAGCGCGTCGTCCGCCAAGAGGCGACCGTCAGTTCCAGCTGGAAGATCGAGCTCACGACCCGGGCGATGGCCGTCTTCCTCATGGGCCTCGCGTTCCTGCAGGTCCGCCGGGAGAGCGGGCGGCGGGCGACGCTCGCCGACGAACTGCGGCGGCAGCGCGACCTGCTTCAGGCGGTGATCGACGGCGCCGACTCCGGCATCTACCTGAAGGATCGCGATTGCCGGTTCGTCATGGCCAATCAAGAAGTCGCGGAAGTCCTGAGCACGACGGTCGACAACGTCATCGGGAAGGACCTGTCGAGCTTCTTCTCGGCCGAGACGGCCCGCAAGATGGAGGAGCTGGACCGGCGCGTCCTGCAGTCGGGCCGGCCCGAGACGTCGGAGCTGCTCGTGCCGTTCGCGTCCAAGGGGAGGGTCCGCACGTTCCTCGTCTCGAACACGCCTTTTAAGGACCCGAGCGGGGCGGTCGTCGGAGTCGTGGGCGTCTCCCGCGACGTCACCGAGGAGCGCGACGCGCAGGAGCAAGTCCGGGAGGCCAAGAGCTTCCTCGAGTCGGTCATCGAGCACCTTCCGGCGATGCTGTTCATCAAGGACGCCGAGCAGCTCCGCTTCACCCGCTTCAACCGGGCGGGCGAGGAGCTCCTCGGGATCGGCCGGGACGAGCTCCTCGGCAAATCCGATCGCGATCTCTTCCCCGCGGAACAGGCCGACTTTTTCATCGCGAAGGACCGGGAAGTCCTCGCCAAGAAGACGGTGCTCGACATCTCCGAGGAGGCGATCCAGTCCCGCTCGCAAGGGACGCGCTGGCTCCATACCCGCAAGATCCCGATATTTGGGGCCGGAGGCGAGCCCTCGCACCTGCTCGGCATCTCCGAGGACATCACCGTCCGCAAGTTGGCCGAAGCCCAACTGCTCGAGGGCGCGCA
Organism: Elusimicrobiota bacterium; assembly: GCA_016212845.1. GTDB lineage: Bacteria > Elusimicrobiota > Elusimicrobia > UBA1565 > JACRDR01 > JACRDR01. The sequence goes on along the minus strand of JACRDR010000063.1, from coordinate 564 downwards.
GATGAAAGCCGATTTCGCGGCGATGGTCTCCCACGAACTGAGGACGCCGCTGGCCTCGATCAAGATGGCGCTCGACATCGTGCTCGACGGAGTGATCGGCGCGGTGCCCGAGGCGCAGCGCCAAGCGCTGGCCACCGCGCAGCGCAACGTCGACCGTCTCGGCCGCCTGATCAACGAGGTCTTGGATTTCCAGAAGCTCGAGGCGGGGCACATGGAGTTCAAGATGGCCCCCTGCGAGCTGACCCCGCTGGTCTTGGAAGTCGCCCAGACGTTTTCGCCCGTGGCCAAGCAGCGGGGGCTGCAGATCGAGACCCGCTGCGCGCTCGATCTCGGCTCGATCGTCTGCGACCGGGATAAGGTGACGCAGGTGCTGACGAATCTGGTCAGCAACGCGCTGAAGTTCGGCGAGCGCGGCACCGTGCACATCTCGGCCGAACGGAAGGGAGGGTTCGTCCGCCTTTCGGTTCAGGACGAAGGGCCGGGAATCTCGCCCCAGGACCAGGCGAAGCTCTTCCAGAGCTTCGTCCAATTGACCGGGCTCGACCGCAAGCCGGGCGGCACCGG
>JACRDR010000059.1 GCA_016212845.1 Elusimicrobiota bacterium | reverse complement strand
GCCGGTCCACGTCTTCGAGAAAATGAACTTCCACCCGCCGTCGACCTTGCAGTGCCGTTGAACGCAGTAGTTGAGGTCGTAGGTGATCGCGTCTTCTTGATCGTTGGCCAGAGCCAGCGTGGTCACCGCGACGAATTCGTCGACGCAGCCCGGGAGAGCGACCGCTTCTCGGAATTGGGGGTCGTCCATCTGCTCTTTCAGCCGGTCGATGGCCTTGACCACTTCCGGGTACGCCTCCTGCGGGTTCGGATAAATCTTGCAGGTAAAAAAGCGCTCGGGCTGCTCGGGCTTGGCCGCCGGTAGCTCCCGCCGCGCCGAGCCCTGGGCGTCGCCCTGCATCGCGCGCTTGGCTTTGCACAGGAGCGGGTATTTTTCGCACTCCTTTTGATCCCAGTGGCGCTGGAGCTCTTGCGGGGACAACTGCATGAGGTCCGTATCGAACTCTCCCTTGGGATCGCGCTCGCAAGTCTTGACGAAGGTGTCGAGGCTGGGGTAGCGGGAGCGCTGGGCTTCGTAGGTATTGAGCTGGGCGATCAGCTCGCCGCAGGAAAACGGTTTGGCGTGGGCGGCAACCGCCAAGAGCAGGAGCGGTAGGAGGGGCATGGCATAGTTTAGCGCCCCCGCCGGAAATCGGCCAGCCCTAAAGGACGGAAACGATTTTTGAGGGGGACGTGAGACCTTTCACGATCCGCAGCCGGCGTTGGGCGAGCTCCGGCTCCCGGCGCAGCAAGGACAGCACCGCCGCGTTCGCCTTGCCTTGCTCGGGCGGCGCTTTCACCCACAGCTCGTAGGCGTCGGGGCCTTTGCGTTCGAGCCGGTCGCGCGAGGCGTCCGGGTGGACTTTTACCCGCACCAGCCGCTCAGCCACGCAGGACGCCGAGCTCCGTCAGCCGCTCGCGAAGATCGTGCGAGCCGACGAACCGGATCGCGTGGAGGCCCATCGCCGCCGCGGCTTCCACGTTCTCGCGCAGGTCGTCGATGAAGACGGACTCCCGAGGCTTCGCCCGCGCCATCTTGAGCGCGGCCTCGTAGATCCGGGGCTCCGGCTTGCGCATCTTCAGCTTGTAGGAGAGCACGGCGCCGTGGACGAGGCGAGCGAAGTCGTACTCCTTGCGGATGAAGTCGTAGTGCAGCGCGTTCGTGTTGGAAAGCAGGTAGACCCGGTGCGTGCGGCTCACGCGCCGCAGGATCGAGACCGTGCCTCGGTGCACGCGGAAGTGGTCGCACCAGAGTTTCCGGAACGCGTGGTAGTCGCCCTGGTAGCCGAGCTCCTTCTGGAACATGCCGAAGAGCTGGCGGCCGGTGATGAGCCCGAGCTCGATGTCCTCTCCGATGTGCGAGTGCCAGAGGTACTTCGCGACCGTCAGCGGGTGGCGGCCGACGACGCCGGCGACTTCCTTCAGGATGTCCGCCGCGTTGAAGTGCAGCAGGACGTTGCCGATGTCGAAGAAGACGACCTTGATCGGGGGCTTCACCGCGGGCATCGGACCCCCAGGGACTTCGCGGCGGCCAGGAAATCCTCGGGAGGCGGCGCGACGATCGTCAGCGCCTTGCCGGTGCCGGGATGCGTCAGGGCCAGGCGCCAAGCGTGCAGGAACTGGCGCGCGCCGCCGACGAAGTCGAGGTCCTCGCTCGTGAGCTCGCGGCGGACCGCCTTCAGGTACGCCGCGCCGTCGTCGACGTAGAGCTTGTCGCCCAAGACCGGATGGCCGAGCGCGGCGAGGTGCACGCGGATCTGGTGCAGGCGGCCCGTCTTCGGCGCCGCGAGAACGAGCGAAGCGTGCCCCGCCGCCGACAGGCGCTCGAACTCGGTCGCGGCGGGCTGTCCTTCCGCGACGACGGCCTGGCGCACCTTGATCTCTCCGCCCTCGCGGCCGATCGCGAGGTCGACGAGCTTCGTCTTCCATTCGACGCGGCCGCGAACGAGGGCGAGGTACTCTTTCGAAATCCGGCGGGTGGTAAACGCGTCGGTCAGCGCGCTCGCGGTCTCGTGGTCCTTGGCGAGAAGGAGCACGCCGCTGGTCTCCCGGTCGAGTCGATGGGCGAGATGGAGCTTCCTGCCGCCGAACTGCTCGCGGAGGATCGAGGTGGCCGCGCCTTTGACGACCTTGTCGGTCGGGTGGCTGAGCAGATCTCCGGGCTTGTTCACCGCGAGCAGCCGGTCGTCCTCGAAGAGCACCTCGAGCCGCTCGTGCTTCGGAGGGGCCTCCTCGGTCTTCGGGTAGCGGACTACGATGCGGTCGCCGGGCACGACCCGGGCGGCGGCCTTGGCGCTCCGGCCCCGCAGGGTGACCCGGCCCGCGTCGATCAGCCGCTGGACCTCGGCGCGGGAATAACGATGGAGCCGCTTGGCCAAGTAGGCGTCGAGGCGCGCCGCGGCATGATCGCCGGGCATCTCGAACGGCACCTCGACCCACGAGGAGTCCACCCGCGGATTGTACCAAAACAGGTATAATCACCTTCGAAGTGACGCCGCTTCTCACCTTCCGCGCCGGGGCCGCCGGCATGTTCCTCGCGGTCGCCTTGGGCGCCTTCGGGGCTCACGCTCTTCGCGGCCGCATCGGCGAGGATTTGCTCGCGATCTTCGAGACGGGCGTGCGCTACCAGGCGTACCACGCGCTGGCCTTGCTCGCGCTGGCGGCCTGGGCGGCGCAGTTCGAGTCGGCGGCGGCGGGACGGGCGGCTTGGCTGTTTTCGGCCGGGATCGTGGTATTTTCCGGCAGCCTTTACGCGTTGGCGCTGACCGGGATCCGGAAGTTCGGGGCGGTGACGCCGATCGGCGGTTTGATGTTTTTGGCGGGCTGGTTCACGCTCTTGACCGCGGGATGGAAACGATGAGATCGATCTTCTTGTGCTTGTTGGCCGCGTCGTCCTTGGGCGGCTGCCTCTACGCGAACGTGCGCGCGCCCCGGGCCTACCGCTCGGCGACGCCGGCGGACGTGAAATCCGACCCGAGCGACCCGCTCGTCGCCGGCGAATCCTGCAGCCGCGTCGTCCTCTATCTCGTCGCCTGGGGCGACGCGGGCTACGCGGCGGCCACGAAGGCGGCGCTCGCCTCCGCGCCCGAGGGCGTGCTTTACGACGTGCGGGTCGACCAGAAGGTGAACAGCTACGTCCTCGGTCTCTACGCCAAGACGTGCACGATCGTGAGCGCGCGGGTGGCCAAGCGGTGATCGCGCTCTGGCTCGCCTTGGCCCTCCAGGCCTCGGCGCAGACCGACGGCGCGACCTGGGAGGCCAAACCCGGCATGCTGCGCCTGGGCGGGATGGTCCTATTCTTCGGCGGCGAGGGGCCGCTCTCGTATCAGCTCCCCGCGGCGGGTTCCGCCCCGGCGGGCGCGAAACCGGTCGGAGAAGTCTTCGGCTCGTCGTGCCAGTACGGCCTGAGCGTGCCGCTCGCGCTCGCCCCTCGCGCGACCCGGCTCGCCGCCGGGCGCGGATTGGGCGGCTATGAAAAGGCGATCGCCGACATTCATTCCAAGCATCCGGGACTCAAGGGCGTCTACGACGTGAAGGTGGATACCCGCCACCTGAGCGTGCTGGGCATCTATCGCAAACAGTGCGTCGAAGTGACGGCGCGGGGCTTTCAATGAGCGAGATCTTCGACCTCAAGGGCTTCATCGAGAAGTCCAAGCCGCTGGACTTGAGCGGCATCGACTGGTCCTTGGCGCGGCAGCAGCCCGTCTCCGCGGCCGAGCGGCGCATCCTGCCCTATTTCATCGACGTCGAGTCCTACACGATCGCCTATCTCCGCGCGCTGCTCAACACGAGCGCGATCGAAGACGTCGAAATCGCCGATTTCTTGTCTATCTGGGCGTACGAGGAGTCGTATCACGGCCGCGCGATCGAGCGCTTCCTGGACGAGGCCGGCGCCGGCCTCGATCCGAATCGCGCGCGCAGCGTGCAGCGCCCGCGCCGTCGGCTCGAGGCGCTGCAGGATGGGGCGGCCTCCGCCGTCAGCCGGCTCGTCGGCCCGGACTTCGTCGCGGTTCACATGACGTGGGGCGCGATCCAGGAACTCACGACGCTCAACGGCTACCGCCGGCTCGCCGAGCAGACCCAAAACGAGGTCTTCGCCGAGATCGTGCGCCGCATCATGCGGGACGAGTCGCGTCACTTCGCCTTCTACTACCACAAGGCCGAAGAGAGGCTCGCGCGCTCCGCGAAGGCCCGCGCCGTGACGAAGTTTCTCGTGAACCATTTCTGGAAACCCGTCGGGGCCGGCATCATGCCCGACGCGGAAGTCGATTTCGTCTCTCTGTACATGTTCGGAGGCGAGCGGGGAGCGGTCGAAGTCGCGCACATCGACCGCACCATCTCGCGCCTGCCGGGCATGGCCGGCTTCGACGGTATGAGCCGGTTCGTCGCCGACGCCGAAAAGCGGCGCGGTCCCGAGGTCCAACATGGAACACGCCCACGCCGCAGCCCCGCACTCCAAGCCGGCTGAGAAAGAAGTCCTCGATATCGCCGAAAAGGGCGGCACGCGTCAAGGCGTGCGCCAGTCGATGGACCGCCGTCTTTTCATGCAGCTCTCGGTCTTCACCGGCTGCAAGGACGCGCGCCCTCTGGCCGCCGAGCTCGAGAAGGCCGGTCTGTCGGCCGTGCTCTACGCCGACGTCAACGACCCTTCCGGCGTGGGCGTGCTCGCGTGCGACGAAGACCCCGCGCTCTTCGCCGGCCGCCTGCGCGAAGTGCTGACCGGCCCGAATTTCGACAAGCTCTCCTTCCGCCCCGAGATGACGATGCTCGGCCGGACGTACGCTCTCGGCTACGAGCCGGACCTCGAGGACTGGCTGCTCAAGCGGCCTCAGCGCGTGGTCTGCGACCCGCAGAACCCGTGGGCGATCTGGTACCCGCTGCGCCGCACGGGCGCCTTCAACAAGCTCCCGCACGAGGAGCAGATGCAGATCCTCAAGGAGCACGGCAACATCGGCCGCGCCTACGGGGACGCGGGCTTGGCCTCGGACATCCGCCTGGCGTCCTTCGGCTTGGACGCCAAGGACAACGACTTCGTGATCGGGTTGATCGGCTCGAAGCTCTACCCGCTCTCGTCCGTCGTTCAGTCCATGCGGAAGACCCGCCAGACCTCGGAATTCATCCAGAATATGGGGCCTTTCTTCGTCGGAAAAGCCCTCTGGCAAAGCCGGGTTTCCTAGTCTATACTCGTCGTATGGAGCTCCGGGCCGCCGTCGCGGCGCTCGCGCTGGTGCTGGCCGTTCCATGGCCCTCCCTCGCCGCCAAGAAGAAGAAATCCGGCGACGAGTACGCCAACTCCCGCTATAAGTCCAAAAACATGGAGCCGGGCGGCCACTACAAGTTCAAGGCCGGCTCCGACTCCAAGTACCGCATCGATTCCGAGGACGACGATCCCGAGGTGAAGGTCCGCAAGCGCAAGAAGAAGAAGAGCGCGGACGACGACCTCGAGGAGTCGAAGTACCGGATGAAGATGGATCAGGGCCCCCGCCACTACCGCTTCAGCGAGGAAGGCACTCCTCTCGACGACACCGCGCCCAAGACCGCCAAGGCCAAGAAGGAGAAGCCCGCCGAGGAGGCTCCCGCCGAGCACGCGGCCGCGCCCGCGCCGGAAGGCGGAGGACCGCCCCCGGCCGCGATCGGCGGCGGCGCCGGCGGCAAGAAGGCCCAGCTCAAGCCGATGGGCGGCGGCGGCATGAAGGGCATCGGCGGCGGCGGCACCGGCGTGACCCCCGGCGGCATGAAGGGCTTCGGCAACGCCGGCGGGGGCAAGGGCGGGTTCACGAAGGCCGACGGTTTGGGCGGGGGCGCCCCCGCGAAAGGCCCGCCTCCCGGCGGGCAAGGCGACGCGGTCGCCGCCGGCCAAGTCGCGAAGTAGTACCCGAAGGTTCCCCCCGGAAGTAGGTCCAAATGCTTCCCTTATGGGACCATCCTGCCCAGGGGCTGCCGCGCTTCCCCTGTTACCGTAGACGGCGAAGATGAAACGAGCCGTCGCCGTCACGCTGGTCGGAGCGTTGCTCCTGGGAATCCCCGGACCCGAGTGCTGGGCGCAGGTCGGACGCGCCGCCGGCTCCAATGGGACCTCCGCGGGGACTCCGGTCCTCGGAAACACCGGCATGCCGGCCGTCGGGGGGGCGGCCGCTCCTTCCGCTCCGGCCGTCCTGACCCACCCCTCCCTCACCACCCAGGTTTCGCCCGTCCTGCTGCGCGCCGCCCCGAAGACGCTGGCCTTGGGAACCGTCGCGCCCGCCGCCGGCAATATCGTCTCGGCTTCCGGGCTCGCCGGCGCCGCCGGCGGGCCGGCCGCGGAAACGCTCGCCGCGGGCGGAAACTCCCCGGCCAAAGCCGCTTCCCCGATGAGCCAGGCCGCGATGGCGTCCCAGCTCGGAACGTTTTCGGCGCCCATTTTCGAAAATTCCCGCGCTCAGCCGACCGCTTCCTCCGACGTCGAAGGCCGGGAAGGCGAGGGCGCGGCCTTGCTTGAGGCTCCCTCCGATCTCAAGATGTCGGCCGAGGACGCCGAGGCGGTCTCCCAGTTCACCGCGTCCTTCCACGCGAAGGTCGCCGCGCTCTGGCCCGACTACCAGTTCACCGTCCGCGACTACTACGCGTGGGCGCGCTACCTGCGCTTCTTCACGCCGTCGGTCGGAGTGAAGGAGGCTATCCGGGCGGGCGCCGCCTACGTCTACGGCGACCGGCTCGAGCTCGACGCCGAGCGCACGGCATTCGACCGCGAGCTCGCCTCCGCGGTCGGCTCGCTCCGGCTCGCCAGGCCCGAGCACGGCAAGGACGCCGCGCTGGCGAAAAAACTGCTCGCGCTCGCGGAACCGACGAAAGAGACCCTCGATGACGACGAGGAGTCGCCGTTCCGCGTGCCGCTCTCGGGGCTCGTGCCCTCGAAGGAGTCGACGAACCTCGTCCTGACGCCGACCACGCTCCGCCGCGTCGAGGCGGCGTGGCGCGCCTTCGCGATGCGCGACTACGCCCTGCTCCTCGGCCCGCCCGCCACCGAAAAGAGCGCGATCCCGAAGTATCTCGCGGCCGAGAACGGCGTGCCTTATCTTGCGGTCACGATGCACCCCGGCATCGGCACCTTCGAACTCGTCGGAGGCTACCGGGCGAAGGTCGTGCGCATCACGAATCTGGAAGACGCCAAGCGCATCGTCCGGGCGAAGCTCCGCGCCGCGGAGGAGTCGGGCGACTGGTCGGAGTTCGTCGAGTCGGGCGCGAAGGTCTACGCCGGCGGCATGGAGGCCTCCGCCGACGCCGCCAAGAAGGACCTCGAGGCGGGCGGCAGGGACGCGGAGCGCCGGATCAAGACGCTGGCCCATGGCCTCGAGTACGGCGCGGCCTCGCTCGTCTGGCAGGACGGCTTCCTCACCTACGCGCTCAAGCGCGACATCTGGATCTCCTTCGAGGAGATCAACGCGGCCCCGACCGAGTCGCAGGAATTCCTCAACGACTTCATGCGCACCCGCCGTCTGGTGGTCACCCAGAAGATGGGCGAGCCGCAGGTGCTCGAGCCCAAGGCCGGCGGGCGCTTCATGCTCTGGGCGACGATGAACCCCGAGACCGACCCGAACCGCGAGGTCCTATCCCAGACGCTCAAGAACCGCTGGCGCGTGAAGCACTTCGGCGACCTGCCGGCCTTCGAGCAGGCCGAGATCATCGAGAAGAAGTACGGCATCCCCACGAATTGGGCGATCGCGCTCGTCGAGAACTTCCACAAGGAGCTCCGCCGTCAGTCCCGCGACCGCGTGATCGGCGACCAGTGGCGCGACGGCTACGAGATCAACCTGCGCCACCTCATGAAGGTCTCCCGGCGCTGGCGCCGCTTCGTCGACCTGGAGACCCGCGACGGCCGCGCGCCGGACAAGGACCGCCAGCTCTTCCTGCTCGGCCGCGAGGCGTACTCGGTCTACGGCGGCTTGATGCGCGCCGCCAACGAGCGCGCGGGCGTGTTCGTTCTGCTCGACCAGGCGCTCAAGCTTTCGGCCGCGGGCATCCGCTCGCCCAACGACGTCACCGTGCGGCCGGACCGGATCGAGGACCTCGGCGACCGCATCCGCATCGGCGACGTCGAGTTGCCGAAGGGCAAGGGCGGCGCGTTCACGCCGCGGCCCAACCCCGATTACCTCGCCGAGCCCGGCGTCTATGCCCGGCTCTACGAGTACGCGAAGGCGCTGGCGATGGGCGAGCCGGTCCTCGTCATGGGCGACTCGGCGGCCGGCAAGACCTCGGACCTCGAGTACCTCTTCTTCCGCCTGAACCGGAACCTCCGCTACAAGAACCTCGACACCGACTCCGCGATCGAGGAAGTCATCGGCGGCTACGCGCCGGGCAAGCGGCGCGGCCAGTACGCCTACCAGGAGGGCATGCTCCCGGCGGCGATGGAGGAGGGCTCCGGCGCCTTCCTCGACGAGTTCAACTTAAATCCCTTAGTCGAGTGGCTCAACACCGTCATCGACGACGGAAAGCTCTACCTCCCCGAGCGCATCGTCGAGGGCCGGCCGCTCATCGTCGCGGCGGCGAACCCGCCCGATCCCCGGTATCCGGGCCGCATCCTGCTCTCTCCCGCGACCCGCAGCCGCTATACCGAGATCTGGGTGGACAAAGACGACTCGGTCGGCCGCCTGACGAAACTCATGGGCCACTGGCTGCAGGGCGGCACCGCCTACGCCGCCGTCGCCGGCCTGTTCCTCACGCAGCAGGTCGCGGCGGCCCTCCACCTCCTCTCCGGCTCGGGTCTGGGCGCGGCGGGCCGGTCGCCCTCCTCGGCGATGGACTCCCTCAAGCGCCTCTTCGGCGTAAAAAAAAAGTCCTCTGAAGACTCCGACGACGCGACTTCCGGCCCGCCTTCCTTAGACGAAGTCTTCAAGACGCACAAGATCGCGGCGGAGGATCAGCCGATGATGCGCGCGAAGATCGCCCGCGTCGAGATGATGATGCGGATGGTCGGCGGCTCGGTCGGCCGCGACTCCTCGCTCAAGTGGGCGCCGGGCGATCTCTGGGCCTACTTCCCGCAGACGAACACCGCCACCTATCCGGTCGAGCACCTCGTGACGCACTCCGAGGAGGAGCTCCTCGGCGTCATCGACCACGAGGCGCTCCACCGCGAGACGACCGTGCTCGACGACCGACTGGCGCTGGTGCGCAAGTACGTCGAGGACCCAGTGAAGCACTTTCTCTGGAACGGCATGGAAGACCCGCGCGTCAACTCGCGAGGCATCCACCGCCTGCCCGGGGCGGAGCGCTACCTGCACGCGCTCTACGACCGCTACCTGCCGCGCGGAGAGCGGCGCGTCTACGAGGCCGACGCCGAGGCGCCGGACGCCTCCACCATGGGAGACGGCGCGACCGCCTTCGACCCCAAGGTCATGCAGTTCCCGCACATCGAGTACGTAATGGCGGCGAACTACTGGTGGCGCCACGGGACGAAGCCGACGTTCATGAACAAAAGCGCCGAGGCCGCGTTCGACAAGTCCCTGCCCGACCTCCAGGAGATCTTCAAGATGTATCCGGAGGATGCCGATCCGACCAAGGCCGAGGCCGGCGCCTACACGCTCGCCGCGCTGAAAAAGATCGACGAGAAGCTGCTTCCGCTCTATGAGCCGCTCGTGCAGGAGTCGCAGAAAAGGCTTTCGAAGATGAAGAAGGGCGGGAAAAAGGGCAAGGGAAAGGGCGGCCCAGGCAACGGCATGTCGGACCCGAACTCCAAGCCGCAGCCGAAGGAGGGGAAGAAGTCGAACGACGACAAGAAGAACGAAGGGAAGCCTGGCGACGAAAGGAAGGACGAGAAGGGAAAGGACGGCAAGAACGACGAAAAAAGGGACGGCAAACAGGAGCCCGGCGACGACGAGGGCGAGCCGGACCCCGACTCTAAGGAGTCGAGGGAGGCGCGCCGGGAAATCGAGAACCACGCACGCCGGGCCGCCGAGTCGATGCGTCCGCAGGTGAAGGAAAATCCGACCGGAAAAGACGTCCAGGACGCGCGGGACAAGGCCGCCAAGAAGAACGAGCCCGAGAGCGCGGGCAAGACCGGCGAGTCCGCTCCGGCTCCGTTGTCCATCGAGGAGATCGCCGAGACTCAGCGCCGCCAGATCCTCGAGCGCCAGGCGACGCCTTACCAGAACGCGTACGCGCCCGTCGCGCACCTCGCCAACCCGATGGTGACGCATCTGGAGAACATCTTCCTCAAGAACTCGCGGCCGCGCGACGTGGGCTACTACCGCACCGGCAAGCGGCCCGACATGAAGCGCGCGATGAAGCGCGAGGGCGAGGGCGGCGTCCGCAACGACGTCATGCTGCGCCGTACCGCGGCTTCCAAGCGCCGCTACAAGGTCACCCTGCTCGTCGACGAGTCGGGCTCGATGGACGCCTTCCGCCGCGAGGCGATCCAGACGGTCGTGCTCTTCGTCGACGCCCTGGCCCGGCTGCAGATCGACGTCGAGGTCATCGGGTTCAACGAGAAGGCCCGCATCCATAAGCAGTTCTCCGAGCCGCTGACGCCGGCGATCAAGGACCGCCTCGTCGCCGAGCTCCAAGAGCATCTGGGCAACGGCAATACGCACGACGCCGACGCGGTGAAGCTCGCGGTCGAGCGCATCTTGCGCGAGGACGCCGACGAGCGCTACGTCTTCGTCGTGACCGACGGACGCGGCAACGGCCCGTCGTCTTTAACCGACGTTCTGCCCTCGGCCGACAAGCAGCGCGTGCACGTGATGGGCGTAGGCGTGGGTGAGGGCATGGCCTACGTGAAGGAAGTCTATCCGCGCCACGCGGCGGTCGAAACGATCGCCCAGCTGCCCAAGACCCTGCGCGACAAGCTCGTCGAGTCGATCTCGCGAGCGGAGCACGCCGCCCGCAGTGCCGCCCAGCACTTCCTGCCGGGCTCGGGCGCGCCCGCCGGCACGAACTTGCTCGGCTCACTGCCGGCCTTTTTCCTGCCCGTCGCGTTCTTCGGGGCGCTATGGGCGGCGGGCGTCCTGCTCGCGGCTCCCGCGCTGGCGTCACCGCTGGCCGTCCTCGGGATCGCCGCCCCGGTCTTCATCGTTCTCAAGGCTTGGTTCCCGGACGCCGGCCCGCTTGGCATGGTGACGGTTATCGCCGGACTCACCGGAGGCTCCGCTCTGCCGCTCGTGTACACGGCGTGGCTCGCGCCGCTTCTCGGCCTGTTCTTCGCCGCGGAGTCCGCGAACTCGATCACGAACCTTCTGCGCCGAACCAGGGCAGGCGGCAAGGACACCGCGATCCTCGCGTTCCTCACCGCGGCCTCGTTCTTCCCGGT
>JACRDR010000058.1 GCA_016212845.1 Elusimicrobiota bacterium | reverse complement strand
CGAGGCTCCTAGAGTCGATCTGCTCGCTCCGGCGTTCGAGGTGGAGTCGAGCCCGCGCGACCGTCTGCCGGTCTCGTATCACGCCGAGGACGACTACGGACTGAGCGCGCTGTCGATCGTATACCGCTACGACGCGCCGTCGGGCAAGGTCGAGCGGGTCGTGCCGCTTCCCCGGCCCGCGGCGGGCAAGGAGGCCTACGGCGATTTCTCCTGGGATTTGTCGGACCTGCCCCTCGGCGCGCGCGTCGAGTTCCAGGTGAAAGCGGAGGACAACGCGTCGCCGCGGCCTCAGGCGGGCTGGTCGCAGAAAGGCTATCTGCGGCTCGCGGATTTCGATCAGGCGCACGCCGAGGCGGAGCGCCAGTGGCTCGGGCTCGAGCAGGCGCTGGGCCGTCTGGCCGAGCAGGAAAGCGAGATGAGGAAGCTTTCGGAGAAGGCGGCGCAGGATCCCGCCTCCGCCGGCGCCGAACAGGCCCGTCGAGACGCTTTGCAGAAGGAGCTGGCCTTCAACTGGGAGGGCGCCGCCAAGTCCGCGAGGGACTTCGCCGAGGCGATCTCGAAGGATCCCTACGCCAACCAAGGCGCCGCCGCGGAAGCGCAGATGATGTCCTCGTCGATCCAGGAGGCGGCCTCGCGGGAGCTTCCGAAGGCGGCGGAAGCGGCGAAGCAGGGGAAATTCGACGAGGCCGGAAAGCGCCACGCCCGGCTCGAAGAGCGCGCACGCGCCGCGGGGAAGCGGCTCGCCGAGGCCCGCCAGCTTCAGGGCCTGCAGGATTTCTGGAACGAGGCCGACCGGCTCGACCAAGAAGGGGGGGAGCTGTCGAAGACTCTTTCCGAGCTGGCGCAGGGACGCAAGCCGACGGCCGAGGAGAAGCGCAAGCTCGACGAGTCGGTCGCGAAGCTCCAAAAGGCGATGGAGGAGCTCGCGAAGGCGATCGCGGCGCTCCCGAATTCCCCCGAGGGCTCGCCGCAGGACCGGGCGCGCAAGGAGTATCAGGTGCCGCTCGGGCAGGCGCTCAAGAACGCGGACGCGCTTCAAAAGGCCCTGGCCGCCGGCGACTTCGCGACCGCCGCGAAGTTGGCGCAGCAGCTCGCGGACCAGCTGAGCAAGGTGCGCCAGGCGATCGGAGACGCCGCGCGCGAGCAGGCCGCCGGGATGGGCGGCGGCGAGGATCCGCTTTCCGAGAAGATGAGCCAGGCCGCCGCCGAGTGGGACGAGGTCGTGCAGGACCAGACGAAGAGCTTGGGCCAGGCGCAGAAGCTGGAGGACCAGAAGACGCAGGAGCTCCTTCAGGAGCAGAGCCGGCTCCTCGAGAAGCTGCGCGAAAAGCAGGCCGCGGCCGTCGCCGAGGCGAGGAAGCTCGGTCCGCGCATGCCGTACGACGCGCTCGCGTGGATGCAGGCGGTCCTGGCCGAGTTCGAGCGCAAGGCCGTCGCGCAGGCCCCCGAAAATCTGCGCCACGCGATCGCCCGGCTCAAGGGACAAGCGCAGGCCGACCCGATGTCCGCTCCGGACTTGCAGGCGATCTACGCGCAGGAGCAGGAGATCCTCGACGCTCTCGCCGCCGGCGCGAAGCCGCCGCCGCCGACCGCCGAGCGCGCCGCCGAGTCGCGTTCGGCCGGCGAGACCCAGTCCGCGGTGCGGCGAAAGACCGAGGGCCTGCAAAAGAAGATCGACGAGCTTTCGCGCGAGGCCGGCGGGCTGCCGAACGGGATCACCGAGCCGCTCGGCGCGGCCCAAGAGGAGCAGAAAGGCGCCGAGCGCTCGCTCGGCGAGGCGGACTCGACGGGCGCGGTCTCCCACGAGCAGGCGGCCCTTGAGCACCTCGACAAGGGCAAGAAGGCGCTCGAGCAGGCGGCGCAGCAGCAGCAGCAGATGGAGCAGCGCATGGGGCAGTCGTTCTCCCGCCGTCCCGGCGGCGTGCGCCGCCAAAGCGGCGGGCGCTCGGGGGCCGACACCGGGTTCGTGCCGCTGCCGTCCGCGAAGGATTATCAGCCGCCGCGCGAGCTCCGGCAGGAGCTCGAGCGCTCGTCGAAGGAACGGCGCCCCAACGCCTACGATCCGGTGATCAAGGAATATCTCCGGAGGATGAGCGAATGAGCCTCCGCCTTCCCGCGGTGCTCCGGCCCGTCGTTCGTCTCGTGTCGGGCGAGGCGGAGCGGCTCGGCGCGTCCGCGTGGGCGGTCGGCGGCTGCGTGCGCGACTGGCGTCTCGGCCGCCCGACGAAGGATTTAGACGTCGTGCTCGAGACCGATCCGGAACCGCTCGCGCGCGCGTGCGCCGGCCGGCTCGGCGCGACGGTCGAGGCGTTCGACCGCTTCGGCACGATTCGCGTGCTGGGGAAAGGCGGCCTCCGGCTCGATTTCGCCCGCGCGCGCGCCGAGACCTACGCGGCGCCCGCCGCCCTGCCGGAGGTCCGGCCCGCGACGCTGCGGGAAGAGCTCGTGCGGCGCGATTTTTCCGTCAACGCGATGGCCGCCCCGCTCGCCGGCGACGGGCTGGGAGACATCCTCGATCCGATCGGAGGGCTCGCCGACCTCGACCGCGGCGTGCTGCGCGTCCTGCACGCCGCGAGCTTCCGCGACGACCCGACCCGGCTGTTTCGCGCCGCCCGCTTTTCGGCGCGTTTCGGCTTCACGCTCGAGCCCGAGACCGAGGCGCTTCGGCGCGCCGCCGCCGAGCTGCCGTCTCTTTTGTCCCGCGAGCGCCTGCGCGGCGAGCTGTGGCGATTCCTCGAGGAGGCGAAGCCCGCGGCCGCGCTGGCGAAGGCGCGCGCCTGGGGGCTGGACGCTTGGTGGCATCCCCGGTTCAAATGGCCGGAGTCCGTCGATCGCGCGAAGGACCCGCTCGAGCGGCTGGCTTTGATCGCTCTGGAGATGGGTCCGAAATCCGGAGGGGAGCTCCTGCGGTCGCTGCATCTCGAGCGCGCCCAAACGCAGCTCATCCAAACGGTCTTGGACGTCTCGAGCCGGAAGGCGTCGCCCCGCGCCGCGCTGGCCGGGCCCGCGCTCGCCGCGCTCGCGCGGCATCTCGGCCGAAAGCCCGCGGCGTTCAAGCCTCTGCTCGGATCCGGAGAAGACCTCCGGACGCGCGGCGCCGCTCCGGGTCCGAAGTTCTCCGAACTGCTCGACCGCGCCGCGCGCGCGCAGTGGGCCGGAAAATTCTCGACGCGCGCCGCCGCGCTGCGGTGGCTGCGCGCCGAACTCGCCTGACGGCTACTTGGCGGCCATCGCCTCGTCGATCGCCTTCTGGATCTGCTCCTGATAGAAGCCGGTGATCTTCGTCTTGACCGAGCCGTCGCGGTTGATGACGACGAAGGTCGGGATGCCGCGGGACGCGTACTCCGAGATCCGCTGCACGGACTTCGTCTCGTCGATGCCGGTCTGATACGTCATGCCGTGCGCTTTGACGTACTCCTCGATCGTCGCCCTTCCTTCCGACGGGTCGGCGGCGATCGCGAGCACGACGAAGCCTTGCGCGGCGAGCTTCTTGTGCTGCTCGATCACCCACGGCGTGGAGGCGCGGCACGGCGGGCACCAGGTGGCGAAGAAGTCGAGCAGGACGACCTTCCCTTTGTGCTCGGAGAGCGACATCTTCTTGCCCTTGAGGTCGGTGAGCGTGAAGTCCGGCGCGGCGCTGGCGGCTGGCGCGGCGGCGGCGCCCGCGGCGGCTTTGGGCTCGGCATACTTCACGGCTCCGATCGAGGGCGCGGCGAACGAGCCTGCGTCGGCTCCGCCCATGCCCTTCGCCTGATCCAAGGCCTTCACCTGAGCGCCGGCGGTGCCGGCGAGCGCGACCGCGATCGACAATAGGACGTTGGTCATGTTTTTCTCCTTAGGGGATCTTCGCCAGTCCGGCCTTGAGCCAGGCTTCCAAAGTCGGCGTGGCGCCGCCGTCCTTTTCCAGCTCCTGCGCGATCAGCTTGAGCTCCAGGGCGTTCGATTCCGCGACGACGCGGCCGCCCGGACCGAGCAGGACGAACTTCGCGCCCGGTCACTGCTCGAACTTATATTGGTCGATGACCTTCTCTTCCCATTGCTGCCACGCGCGGCCGCTGTGCTCGGGGTTGCCCTTCACCCAGGCCGCGTAGACGCGCACCTGCCGGAGCAGCGGCGTCGAGCGCTTCTCGAGCGCGGCGGTCGCCACCGTGCAGAGACGCCACGGGTTCGTGTGGCAGAATTCGGTCTTCACCATGACCAGCACGCCCTTCACGCCCGGGGTCGCCGCTTTTCGCATGTCGGCCTCGAGCTGGGCGGGAGTCCAAAGCGACTGGTCCATGGTGATGATGTTCTTCATCCGGTGCATGTCCGGAGTCTGGGCCTGCGGATAGCGGCCGTAGGGATCGCGAGTGCGCTCGTCCGGGATGCCCCGGAGGCTCTTCTCGTAAGCGATCACCTCCGCGGGACCTTCCGAGGCGGCCTGCGCGGGCGCGGCCGCCGGAGGGGAAACCGTCTTCGCGGGCCCGACTCCCGGGACGCCGGAGGCGGAGCCTTTCAATTGGAGCAGGCCCTGGGCGAGCGAATAGG
>JACRDR010000060.1 GCA_016212845.1 Elusimicrobiota bacterium | reverse complement strand
TCTCGGAAGGAGATCGAGAAGGTCGTTGAGAACGGTGTTATAATGCGGCAAGGGAGTCCTCCGTCGGTAGAAAGTTGCCTAAGCAACAACATTCTACTTCTGGCGAAGGGCTCCCTCTCTATTTAACTGGACACGTGTGGGCCAGTCCCCAAATTGACTCTATTCGAAGCGGGGTTCGACGGGGCTGTACTCGATCTTCGCCGCGGGCGCGGCGGGGGTCGCGGCGACCGCCCCGTTCCCGGCGATGCGGCCGGCGTCCTGATGGATGAAGTCCCGCTCGGAGCGGCACCAGGTCACGATGTCCGCGGCGGCCTTCTTCGCTTCGGCGTCGCCCTTCGCGTCGACGTAGCGGGCCAACTCCTCGACGGAGCCCTGGAGGTAGTCGCTGTGCTTGCGGAGGTTCTCGGCGATGTCGGCGGGGGTCCCTCCGGAGGAGTGGGCCGGGAGCGCCAACGGCCGGATCGTGCCCAACGCGAACGCGTAGCCGGCGAAAAAGAGCGCTGCGGCGGCGAGCCAAAGTCTCGGCATGGGGCTCCTCCCGGGACGTCCTTCCCAGTATAGCCCCGGGACCTCAAACGTCAAGGCGGCTTCTTGCCGCCCCTTTCCCTTAATAGGCATCATGTCGCCGTGGACCTCGACGGCTACATGCGCGCGCTGCCGAAGGCCGAGCTGCACCTCCACATCGAGGGCACGCTCGAGCCGGAGCTTCTCTTCGCGCTCGCCCAGCGCAACGGCGTGAGGCTCCGCTACCCCTCGGTCGAATCCCTGCGCAAGGCGTACGAATTCGAGGACCTGCAGTCGTTTCTCGACATCTACTACGAGGGCGCCGGAGTGCTTCGGACCGAGCGCGATTTTCACGACCTCGCCCGGGCCTATCTCCAGCGGGCGCACGCCGACGGCGTCCGCCACGCGGAGATCTTCTTCGATCCCCAGACCCACACGAGCCGGAGCGTGCCGATCGAGGCGGTGATCGAGGGCCTGACGACCGCCTTCCGCGAGGCCGAGAAGGAGTGGGGGCTCACCACGAAGCTGATCCTCTGCTTCCTGCGGCACCTGAGCGAGGAAGACGCCCTCGAGACGTTCGACCGGGCCCGGCCGCACCTCGACCACATCGCCGCGGTCGGCCTCGACTCCTCCGAGAAGGGCCATCCGCCGGTGAAGTTCCGGCGCGCGTTCGCCAAGGCGAAAGCCGAGGGCCTGGGCGCGGTCGCGCACGCGGGCGAGGAAGGGCCGGCCGAGTACGTGTGGCAGGCGCTCGACGAGCTGAAGGTCTCGCGCATCGACCACGGCGTGCGCTGCGCCGAGGACGCCGCGCTCGTGGAGCGGCTCAAGCGCGAAAAGGTTCCGCTGACGATGTGCCCGCTTTCCAACGTGAAGCTGCGCGTGTTCGACTCGATCGAGAAGCACAACCTGAAGTCCTTGCTCGAAGCGGGCCTGCGCGTCACCGTGAACTCCGACGATCCGGCGTACTTCGGCGGGTACGTGCTCGACAACTTCAGGGCGGCTCAGAGCGCGCTCGACCTGCTTCCGGAGGACTTGGCGGCGCTCGCGCGCAACTCCATCGAGGCGAGCTTCCTGCCGAAGGCCGCCAAGGCCGCGCTCGTCGCCGAGATCGAGGCGTTGAAGCCGTGACGAGCGACACCCGGCGCGAGGCGATCGCCGGCGTCACCACCTTTTTCACGAGGGCCTACATCGTGGTCGTGAACCCGGCCATCCTCTCGGGATCGGGCACCGGGATGCCGTTCTCGGGCGTCCTCACGGCGACGGTGCTGCTTTGCGCCTCGATGACGCTGCTGATGGGCCTCTACGCCGATCTGCCGTTCGCGGTCGCGCCGGGCATGGGGCTCAACGCGTTCTTCGCCTACTCGATAGTGCTCGGGCAGAAGGTGCCGTGGCCGACGGCGCTCGGAATCGTGTTCTGGGCGGGGGTCCTTTTCCTGCTGGTGTCGGTGACGCCGCTGCGGCTCAAGATCGCTCTCGCCATCCCCTATAACCTGCGGACGGCGTCGGCGGCGGGCATCGGCATCTTTCTCACGTTCATCGGGCTCAAGAACGCGGGGCTCGTGGCGGCGCATCCGGTGACCTTCGTGCAGCTGGGTTCGGTCGACCGCAAGAGCGTGCTCAGCCTGCTCGGCTTGGTCGTGATCGCCGCCCTGATGAAGCGAAAGAGCCCGTTCGCGTTTCTGGCCGGAATCTTCTCGGTCGCGGCGGCGGGTTGGGCGGCCGGCGCGGTCACGCTGCCGGACCGCTGGGTGAGCCTGCCCGATTTCGGCAGCGTCCTCTTCAAGCTCGACGTCGCGGGCTCTCTCAGCCTCGCGCTGCTGCCCGCGATCGTCGCGATCCTGATGACCGACCTCTTCGACTCGCTGTCGACCTTCGTCGGCGTCTCGCAGGCCTGCGGCCTGCTCGACTCGAAGGGCGCCCCGAAGAACCTGAAGGAAGGCCTCATCGTCGACTCGCTGGCGACGCTCGGCGCGGGGCTCATGGGCACGTCCTCGGGCACCGCCTACATCGAGAGCGCCGCGGGCATCGAGGCGGGCGGCCGCACCGGCCTGACTTCGGTATTTACCGCGCTCTGCTTTCTGCCGTGCTTCTTCATCGCGCCGCTGGCGGAGGCGCTGCCCGCGTTCGCGACCGCGCCGGTGCTCATCGCGGTCGGCGCGCTCATGTTCCGGAGCGTGAAGCACTTGGACCTCGAGCGCATGGAGGACGCGCTGCCCGCGTTT
>JACRDR010000019.1 GCA_016212845.1 Elusimicrobiota bacterium | reverse complement strand
TCCGCGAGGACGCCGAGTCCCGCAAGACGGTGCAGAAGAACGACCGAAGCCGCATCCGCTACCGGCTTCGCACGGGCATCGAGATGGAACTGCCCGACGACATCACCGCGGTGGTCCGGCTCGGCGCCGGCACGGGAGAACAGTTCTCGAACAACCAGACGTTCGCCAACCTCTCCAGCCAGAAAGGCATCTTCGTCGACCAAGCGTACATGCGGTGGCTGCCGCAAGTCTCGGACAACCTCATGCTCCGGCTCGGGGGCGGCAAGACCACGAACTGGTTCTGGCGCACCTATTCCTCGGACCTGATCTGGGACGACGACTTCAACCCGGAGAGCTTCCAGGAATCGGTCGAGTGGCTCGCGCCGCTCGGCGTCTCGGTGTTCGCCAACGCCATGCAGATGGTGACGGGCGAGCAGTCCAACAACGCCCGCAACCAATGGGCGTTCTCCCAGCAGGCCGGCTTCGAGACGCGGCTGCCCTTCAACATGCGCCTGCGCACCGCGGCCGCGTATCACAAATGGTCCGACGAAAACCGGAATACCTTCGGCCAGGTGGGCCTCAACGAAGGAAACCGGCGCACGGCGGCCGGCAACATTCTCCTCAATAGGTTCGGCGTGGGCGAGTGGACGACGGAAATCTCGGGCTGGGCCGGCCAATTCCCCATCCGGACTCAGGCCACGCTGGCCCGGAACTTCCGGGCGCGCGGCGACCGCGGCGGGACCGTGCTTCCGACGACGGTGGCGCAGCCGCTGACGGGTCCCGCCGCCAACGACGGCTACCAATTCGGCGTCATCCTCGGCCGGGTGAAGAAGCAGGGCGACTTCGAGATCGGCGTGTTCAAGAAATACGCGCAGACCGACGTGACCGTCGCCGACGTGGCGGACTCCGACTTCGGCCCCGGCGGCCTCAACCGCGTCGGCGGCATCGGCTGGGTTAGCTACGGGATCCGCGACTGGATGTCCGCGCGCGCCAAGTACTTCTCGACGAAGGTCATCGACTTCCAATTCCAGCCGACCGCGGCCGACGAAAACCGCCTGCAGCTCGACTTGCAGCTCAGCTTCTAAGGAGACATGCACATGAAAAACACCCTCCTGACGGCGCTCGCCGCGGCGGTTCTCGCGGCGCCGGCGTCCGCCGCCACCACGATCAACGGAGCGGGGGCCACGTTCCCCTATCCGATCTACTCCAAGTGGTTCGACAAGTACCACGACGCGCACGAGGAAGTGCAGATCAACTACCAGTCGATCGGCTCGGGCGGCGGCATCCGCCAGGCGACCGAGAAAACGGTCGACTTCGGCGCGACCGACGGCCCGATGACCAACGCGCAGCTATTTAAGGTCGACGGCAAGATCCTCCACATCCCGACCGTGCTCGGCGCGGACGTGGCGGCGTTCAACCTGAAGGGCGTCGAAAAGCTAACCCTCAGCGGCCCAGTCCTCGCGGACATCTTCCTGGGGAAGATCGTCAAATGGAACGATCCGGCGATCAAGAAGTTGAATCCCGCCGCCGCCCTGCCGGAAGACTCCATCACCGTGATCCACCGCTCGGACGGCTCGGGAACGACCTATATCTGGGTCGACTATCTCTCCACGGTCAGCGCGGACTGGAAAAAGGCCGTCGGGACCGGAACGTCCGTGAAGTGGCCCGTCGGCCTCGGCGGCAAGGGCAACGAAGGCGTAACCGGCCTCATCAAGCAGACGCCGAACTCCATCGGCTACGTCGAGGCGATATACGCGAAGCAGAACGGAATCTCGTACGCGGCGATCGTGAACAAGGCGGGAAAGGCGACGCTCCCCGAAATCGAGAACATTTCGGCCGCGGCCGCCGGCAAGAAGATGCCGCGCGACTTCCGCGTGTCGATCGTAGACGCCGAAGGCGAGAACGCCTATCCGATCGCGAGCTTCACCTGGCTGCTGGTCTACGATGTGAATCCCGCCCCGAAGGGAGCGCTCCTCAAGGACTTCCTGCGCTGGATGCTCAAAGACGGCCAGAAGCTGGCCCCGGAGCTCGGCTACGCGCCCCTTCCCGAGAAGGTGAACAAGATGGTCGCCGAGACGATCGAGACGATTCATTGACTATGACGCCGCGGTCCCCGCGTCCGAACCAGGAGCGGCGCGGGGACCGCGTCTTCCGTCGGACTCTCGGCCTCCTGGCCTTTTCCGTCGTGCTGCTCGCGATCGTCTTCGCGTGGCAGCTTTCGGCGCATTCCACCCTCGCCTGGAAGAAGTTCGGACTGGGGTTCTTGACCAGCGACGCGTGGAACCCGGTCGAAGGGGACTTCGGCGCCCTGCCGTTCATCTACGGGACCGCGGTCTCCTCCGTGCTGGCGCTGCTCATCGCTCTGCCGCTAGGGCTCGGCGCGGCGATCTTCATGGCCGAACTCGCGCCCCGGAAGCTCTCCGCCGCGCTGAGCTTTCTCGTTGAGCTCCTCGCGGCGGTACCGAGCGTAATCCTCGGGCTCATGGGCATCTTCGCGGTGATCCCGGCGGTGCGCTGGGCGGAGCCCTGGCTCGAGCGCGGACTCGGCTGGCTGCCGTTTTTTAGAGGCACGCCATACGGCGTCGGCATGCTGACCGCGGGCCTGATCCTTTCCGTCATGGTGCTGCCCTACATCACCGCCATCGCGCGCGAGGTGCTCCTCGCGGTGCCGCGCCCGCTGAAGGAGGGCATGCTCGCGCTCGGCGCGACCCCCGCCGAGGTCGTGTGGAAGGTCAGCCTACCCTATTCCCGCTCGGCGGTGATCGGCGCGACGTTCCTGGCGCTCGGCCGCGCCCTCGGCGAGACGATGGCGGTCACGATGGTGATCGGCAACACGCCCCAGATCTCGAAATCGCTCTTCGAACCGGCCTACACGATGGCCGCGGTCATCGCCAACGAGCTGGCGGAGGCTACCGAGGACATCCATCTGCACGCGCTGATCGCGGTGGGTCTGGCGCTCTTCGCGATCACGCTCGCCGTCAACGCGGGCGCCCGCCTTCTCGTCTACCGGCTGGAGCGCGAGTGATCACCGACTCCAACTTCGAGCGGCGGCAGGTCGTCGGGAAGCTCTTCTTCGCCTGGACGGGCGCGTGCGCGCTCATCGCCTGCTCGCTGCTGTTTTTGATCCTGGGCTACATCGCCTGGCAGGGCGCCTCCAGCCTCGACCTCTCCTTCTTTACCCGCTTGCCGAAACCCGTCGGCGAAAAGGGCGGCGGCATCGCCAACGCGATCCTCGGCTCGGCCAAGGTCGTGGGCCTCGCCGCGGCGCTCGGACTGCCCGTCGGCGTGGCCGGGGGCCTCTACCTCGGCGAGAACCGGAAGGGCCGGATGGCGTTTTGGGTCCGCTACGCGGCGGACGTGCTCAACGGCATCCCGTCGATCATCATCGGTCTCGTCGCCTACACCCTGGTCGTGCAGCCGATGAAGCATTTCTCCGGACTGGCGGGCTCGGTGGCGCTCGCGATCATCATGATTCCGATCGCGCTGAGGAACACCGAGGAGTTCATCCGGCTCGTGCCCGACACGCTGCGCGAGGCCGGTCTCGCCCTGGGCCTCCCCCGCTGGAAGGTCACGCTCCTGATCGTCCTTCCCTCGGCCGCCAAGGGAATCCTGACCGGCTGCCTCCTCGCCGTCTCGCGCGTCGCCGGAGAGACCGCGCCCCTCATCTTCACCGCTTTCGGGAACCGCTACTGGGGCGAAGGCATGCTCCAGCCCGTCGCGACCCTTCCTCACACCATCT
>JACRDR010000510.1 GCA_016212845.1 Elusimicrobiota bacterium | reverse complement strand
GCATCCCGCCGGCCGCGGGCTTCTTCAGCAAGGACCTGGTCCTCGAGTCCGCGATGCACAAGCACCTGCTCATGGGCGTCAGCGCGGTCCTCGTGGCCGTAGGCTCGGGGCTCTACATCGGCCGGATGTTCTGGCTCACCTTCCACGGGCATCGTCCCGAGCAGAAGCGGCACGCGCACGGGGAGCACCACTCCGATCCTTGGACTCAGGTCCCGGTCGCGCTGCTCGCGGGCCTCGCGGCGATCGGCGGCCTCGTCGTGTTCCCGTCCGGCGTGCTCCACGAGCTCGTCACCGCCTCGCCGCTTTGGTCCGGCGAGCCTTTCCCGCACCCGCACTTCGATTGGGGCATGGCCGCCCTCGGCCTCGGCGCCGCGGGCGTCGGGCTGGGAATCTCCTGGTATCTCTCGATGGGCCTGCCCTCCTGGGACTGGACGTGGCGCAAGGCGAACCCCGGCCTCGAGAGCGCCTTCGACGCCGACCTCGGCCTCCAGCCGCTCCTGACCGGCGGCACGACGCGCGCCGTCGGCGGGCTGGCGCGCTTCGTCGGACTCACTTTCGACAAGAGGCTCTGGGACCGCTTCCTCGAAGCGACCGCCGACTCGTTCGTTGGCCTCTCCGAGGGGCTTTCGGGCCTTTCGCGCGGGCTCCTCAACGAGTACCTCTGGTGGATGGCGGTAGGCGCGAGCTTGTTCGCGCTGGGGCTGGCATGGGGCCGCTGACGAGGCTTTGGCTGTTCCCGGCCGTCGCCGCCCTCGCGGCGTGGCTCGCGCCGTCGCGCAAGAGCTCGCGCGCGGTCGCCCTCGCGGCTTCGGCCCTCGCTTTCGGCTACTCGCTCTGGCTGCTCGTGCCGTTCTCCGCGGGCTCGGGCGCCCTCCGCCTCGAGGAGCTTTGGAGCGCGGGAAGCGAGCTGGGACTCCGCTACCGCGTCGGCGTGGACGGCCTCTCGCTCTCGCTCTGCTGGCTCACCACTCTGCTGACCCTGCTCGGCCTCGCGGGCTCGGGCTCCCACGAACGCGAGAACGGCTACTGGGCGGCGTTCTTGGCGCTCGAAGCCGGCCTCCTCGGCCTCTTCGTCGTGCAGAACCTCTTCTACTTCTACCTGTTCTGGGAGATCATCCTCCTGCCGATGTTCTTCATCATCGGCCTCTGGGGCTCCGACAACCGGCGCTACGCGGCGTACAAGTTCCTGCTCTACACGTTCCTGGGCAGCCTGTTTCTGCTGGTCGGCTTCATCGCGCTGCCGACGTACCACCACGCCGCGACCGGCAAGTGGACCTTCGACATCCCCGAACTCGCCCGCACCGCCCTCGACCCGAAGGCCTCTCCGTGGCTCTACGCCGCGATCGCGCTCGGCTTCGCGGTGAAGATCCCGGTGCTGCCGCTGCACAACTGGCTGCCCGACGCCCATACCGAGGCGCCGGCGGCGGGCTCGGTTCTGCTCGCGGGCGTCATGCTCAAGGCGGGCGTCTACGGCTTCCTTCGGATTCTTCTGCCCGTCTTCCCCGACGTCTCGGCCGCGGCGCTGCCGTGGCTGGGGGGGCTCGGCGTCGCCAACATTCTCTACGGAGCGCTCTGCGCGATGGCGCAAGGCGACTTGAAGCGGCTCGTCGCCTACACGTCGATCTCGCATTTGGGCTTCTGCCTGGTCGGAATGTTCTCGATGACCGGCGAGGGCCTCGCCGGGGCGTCGCTCCAGATGCTCAACCACGGCCTTTCGACCGGCGCGCTCTTCCTCATGATCGGCATGGTCTACGAGCGGGTGCACCGCCGCGGCGTCGACGACTTCGGCGGGCTGGCGGACGTCGCGCCGTGGCTCGCGTTCTTCTTCGCGTTCACGCTCCTCTCGTCGATCGGCCTGCCGGGCCTCAACGGGTTCGTGGGCGAGATGCTCTCGCTCCTCGGCATGGCGCGCGTCTGCGGCCTCCTCGCGGGGCTAGGCGTGCTCGGCACGATCCTGGCCGCCTGCTACGCGCTGCCCGCGTTCCAGAAGGTGTTTTGGGCGCCGGCCGGCGCAGGCTCGGCCACCTCGAAGATGACGGACCTCACCTTGGGCGAGCGCTCCATCCTGTGGACGCTCGCGGCGCTGATCCTCTGGCTCGGCGTCTATCCCCAGCCGATGCTCGCCCTGCTCGAGCCCAGCTTGACTCCCTTGGTGCTCCAACGATGACCTGCTGCGTGGTCCGCCATGCCTGGCTTTGCGCGCCGCTGGTCCTCTCCGGCGGGCTCGCGCTGACGATGCTCGCCTCGCTCGGCCTCGACGTGAAGCGCTCGGCGCGCGCGGCCCGCTGGCTGTTGCTCGTCTCGATCGCCGCCGCGCTCGCGGTTCTCGCGCCCACCGGCGGCGCGGCGGGAGCGCTGCTGCGCCAGGACGGCGCCGCGGTGCTTTGGCAGGCGGTCTTCCTCGTCGCCGCGATCCCGCTGGCCGCGCTCATGCCGCTCTCGAGCGAAGTCCCGGCCCTGCTCCTGCTCGCGGCGCTGGCCGGGATGACGCTGCTCGCGGCCGCCAACCACCTGATCCTCTTCTTCCTCGCGCTCGAGCTCATGTCTTTGCCCTCGTATTTGCTCGTCTATCGCCTCGGCCGCGACAAGCGCGCGCTCGAGGCGGCGCTCAAGTACTTCTTCGCGGGCTCGGTCGGCTCCGCGATGTTCCTATTCGGCGTCTCGCTCTTCTACAGCCTGACCGGCACGCTCTCCATGGAGCCGCTCGGCATCACCTCGCCCCGGCTGGAACTCTCTCTCGTGCTGATGGGCGCGGGCGCGCTGTTTAAGGTCGGCGCGGCCCCGCTCCACTTCTGGCTTCCGGACGTCTACGAGGCGAGCGCCCCCGAGCTCGTCGGATTCTTTTCCACCGGGGTGAAGTCGGCGGCGCTTCTCTTCCTGTTCCGCGTGCTGCTGCTCCTGCCGCCGGCGACCGGAGGCCTCGGCACGTGGCTGCCGTACGTCAGCGTGGCGACGATGACCTGGGGCAACCTGCTGGCGCTGCGGCAGACGTCGCTGCAGCGCCTGCTCGCGTATTCCTCCATCGCTCACGTCGGCTACCTGCTCCTCGGCGTCTGGGCCTGGAACGAGACGCGGCCCTTGGCGGGCGGCGGCGGCGTGTCCGCGCCGGTGTTCTTGTACGCCGCGGCCTACCTCTTCATGAGCACCGGCGCGTTCCTCGCGCTGCGGCTCGGCGGGCTCAAGGACCGCAAGCAGCTGGCCGGCTTCGGCCGCCGCCGGCCCTCCTTGGCCGCGTTCCTCACCTTGATGCTCCTCTCGCTGGCTTCGATCCCGCCGACGGGAGGCTTCCTCGCCAAGTTCCTCATCTTCTGGGAGGCGATCAAGGCGGGCGGCGCGGGGCTCACGGTCGTCGCCGCCGCCAACTCCATCGTGGGTCTCGGCTACTATTTCGGCCTGATCCGCGATCTTTATCTCTCCGAACCCGGGCCCGCCACCGCCGAGGACCCCGGCCCCATGGCCTGGGGACCGCGCGCGCTGGCCTTCGCCTGCGCCGTGCCCACGCTCGTCTTGGGCCTCTGGCCGGGCGCGCTCGGGCTCGCGGCCCAATGGCTGGCCAAGTGATACAATGACCGACACGACCATCGCGCTGCTCCTGAACGTCGGCCTCGTGGGCGCGCTCGTCGCCTTTTTCTCGTTCTCCTCGGTTCTGCTCGGGCCGAAACGCAGGCTCGGGGGGGACAAGGGCATCCCGTACGAGACCGGCCTGCCGCCGATGGCCGCGGCGAACGCGTCGATGACGGTGATGTACCACCGCTTCGCGGTGCTCTTCGTCATCTTCGACATCGACCTCGCGTTCCTGGCTCCCTGGGTGCTGCTGCGCGACCGGCTGACCTTGCCCATGATGCTCTCGATGAGCGTGTTCCTGGCGCTGGTCGGCCTGACTCTCGCCTACGTTTGGCGCAAGGGGGTGCTGGAAGTATGAGCGACGAATTCGAATCACGCGGAGCCGAAGGCTCCGGAGAGTCCTTTAGGACGCCGGGCATCATCGCGAGCCGGCTCGACGACGCGATCGGCTGGGCGCGCAAGTACTCGATCTTCCAGTATCCGTTCGTCACCGCGTGCTGCGGCATGGAGTTCATGTCCACCGCCGGCTCGCACTACGACCTCGACCGCTTCGGCGCCGGCTTCCCGCGATTCTCGCCGCGGCAGGCCGACGTGCTCATGGTCGTCGGCACGGTGAGCCACAAGATCGCGCCGATCCTCAAGCGCATCTACGAGCAGATGGCCGAGCCCAAGTGGGTCGTGGCCTTCGGCGTCTGCACCTGTACCGGCGGCTTCTACGACGATTACGCCACCGTCCAGGGCATCGACACGATCGTTCCCGTCGATCTCTACATCCCCGGCTGCCCGCCGCGCCCGGAAAACGTGCTGCAGGGCCTCATGCTCCTGCAGGACAAGATCCAAAAGCAGGGCCGGCATCCGAAGCCCGGCACGCTGAGGCCGCCCGTCCGATGATGACCGAAAAAGATTTCCCCGACGCCGGCTTCGACACGGTCCAGCTCGTGCCGAAGGCCCAGGCCCGCGAAGCGCTGTCGTTTTTGAAAAACGAGCTCGGCTTCAACGTGCTCGTGGACCACACCGCCGCGGACCTCTCCAAGTGGCCCGAGGCGAAAGAAGGCCGCTTCGAGCTGACCTGGCGGTTGATGAAGCTCGACCCGAAGACGGGCTTGGTCGAGCGCCGGCTCGCGCTCAAGACCCGTGTGGCGGAGGGCGAGGACGGGCCGCCGTCGTCGAAGGACCTGTGGCCGAACGCCGACTGGGCCGAGCGCGAGGTCTGGGACATGTTCGGGGTAAAGCCGTCCGACAACCCGTCGATCAAGCGCCTTTTGCTGTACGAAGAATTCAAGGGACACCCGCTGCGCAAGGACTACCCGATCGCCAAGCGCCAACCCTTAGTCGAGCCGATGGCCGCTCCCCGCGAGCGCATCGATCCGAAGGAACTGCGTCCGAAGCTGGTGGACTCATGATCCCCCAAGAGATTAGAGACACCCAAAACCAGGGCGACTTCTCGCTCGGCAAGAAGCAGGTCGTCATCGCGCCCGCGCAGGGCCGCGAGCACCGCTCGTACTACCTGAACATGGGGCCGCAGCACCCCGCGATGCACGGCGTCATCCGCCTGCTGCTGGAGCTCGAGGGGGAAAAGGTGCTCGACGCCGACGTCGAGATCGGCTTCCTCCATCGCGCGTTCGAGAAGCACGCCGAGACCGAGGTCTGGAACAACGTCATCCCTTGGACCGACCGGCTCAACTACGTCTCGCCGCTCATCAACAACGTCGGCTACTGCATGGCGGTCGAGAAGCTCTCGGGGCTCACGGTGCCCGAGCGCGGCCAGTTCATCCGCGTCATCGCCTCCGAGATCTCGCGCATCACCGACCACCTCACCTGCGTCGGCGCCTCCGCGATGGAGCTCGGCGCCTTCACCGTCTTCCTCTACATGATCGAGGGCCGCGAGCTCCTCTATCAGTGCGTCGACAAGCTCACCGGCGCGCGCATCACGACGAGCTACACCCGCGTGGGCGGCGTGAAGGGCGACCTTCCCGCCGGCTACGACGAGATGGTCCTGGGCGCGTTCAAGAAGATCCGCGCGCTGCTGAAAGACGTCGACGGCCTGCTCACCAAGAACCGCATCTTCATGGACCGCGTCAACGACACGGGGACCCTCTCGGCCGCGGACGCGCTCGCCTACGGCGTCACGGGCCCGTTCCTCCGTTCGACCGGCGTGCCCTACGACGTGCGCCGCGCCCAGCCTTCTCTCGTCTACGACCGCCTCGACTTCGAGGTGCCCGTCGGCTCGAAGGGCGACAACATGGACCGCTACCTCGTCCGCATGGCCGAGATCGAGCAGTCGATGCGCATCGTCGAGCAGTGCCTCAAGCTGATCCCGCCGGGCCCGCATTCGCTCGAGGAGAAAGAGCTCATCGAGGCCAACGTCATGGTCGACGAAGGGAAGAAGGGCATGACCGGCAAGCTCTGGGACATGCGGGCGAACGTCGACCCCACGCTCGAGGGCGGCGGCCGCGGCTGCGCCTCCGGCGTGCAGGCGGCGGCCCCCGCGTACAATCTGCCGACGAAGGAGGAGACGTACGGCTCCATCGAAGGCCTGATGCGCCATTTCGAGATCATCATGTGGGGCCGCGGCATCCGCCCGCCGAAGGGAGAAAGCTACGCGGCCGTCGAGGGCGGCAACGGCGAGCTCGGCTTCCACATCTATTCCGACGGCACCGACCGCGCCTATCGCGTGCGCTGCCGGCCGCCGTGCCTCTACATCATGACCGCCTTGCCCAAGCTCATCATCGGCGGCAGCGTCGCCGACATCATCCCGACCTTCGGCTCGGTGAACATGATCGCGGGAGAACTCGACCGGTGAAGAAGAGCGACGGAGCCGTCTTCACCGCCGAGCAGTCGGCCGCGCTTGCCGCCTGGACGAAGCGCTACTTCCAGCCCCGAATGGGGCTCATCGAAGCCCTGCGCGACGTGCAGGACTGGCACGGCGAGATCACCGTCGAAGCGGAGCAGGAAGTCGCCAAGGTCTTCGGCCTCCCGCCGACCCACGTCCGCGAGGTCGCGACGTTCTATCCCTACTTCACGCAGGAGAAAGCGGGCAAGCTCCGCGTCGCGGTGTGCCGCAACGTGAGCTGCGCGCTCGCCGGCGCGAAGCAGGTCATGAGCCGCCTCGAACGCGAGTTCGGCGTCGCCGCCGAGCACGCGACCCCCGACGGCCTCCTCTCTTGGGAGGAAGCCGAGTGCCTGGGCGCCTGCGACATGGCCCCCGCGGTTTCCGTCAACGACCAGCTCCAGGGCGGGTGCACCGACGCCGTCCTCGACAAGCTCCTCCCCGAGCTCAAGAAGGGAAAGGTCCCGTGCCCCGGCCTCAATGAGCGGCACTCGGTCCACGGGCCCGAAAAGGGAGTGAAGGTCCTCACCGCCCATTTCGACGACCCGAGTCTCCACACGCTCGACGGCTACCGCAAGCACGGCGGCTGGTCGTCGTTCGAGAAGGCGAAGGGCATGGAGCCCGCCGCGATCACCGCCGAGGTGAAGAAGTCGAACCTCCGCGGGCTCGGAGGCGCGGGCTTCCCCGTCGGCATGAAGTGGGAAACCGTCCCGCCGAAGGCGGCCAAGCCCCATTACGTCGTCTGCAATTTCGACGAATCCGAGCCCGGCTGCTTCAAGGACCGCGCGCTCGCCGAGCGCAACCCGCACGCGCTGCTCGAGGGGCTGCAGATCGCGTCTAGGGCGATCAGCGCCGATAGAGCGTTCATTTTCATCCGCGGCGAGTATCTCACGCAGTACCGGGCGCTTACGGCGGCTCTCGAAGAAGCGGATCGGGCCGGGCTGACGCCCGTCCCGATTCAGATCATGCGCGGCGCCAACGCCTACATCTCGGGCTTGGATACCGCCCTGCTCGAGACGATGGAGGGGAAGAAGGCCTGGCCCCGCCAGCCCCCGCCCTTCCCGACGGTCGCGGGCCTCTTCGGCTGTCCGACGGTGGTCAACAACATCGAGACGCTGATGATGCTCCCGCACGTGGTCGGCCTCGGGGCGGAGAAATACGCCGCCCTCGGCGTCGCCAAGTCCGGCGGCACCGCGGTATTTTCGGTCAGCGGCCACGTGAAGAACCCCGGCATCTACGAGTTCCCGATGGGCGCGCCGCTCATGGACATCCTCGCCGCGGCCGGCGGGGTGCGGGAAGGACGCCAGCTCAAGGCGGTCATCCCCGGCGGGACGTCCACGCCCATCCTCACCGCGGCGGAAGCGCAGACCGCCAAGATGGATTTCGACAGCCTCCGCGGCCTCGGCACGTTCCTGGGCGCGGGCGGCGTCATCGTCCTCGACGACTCGACCGACATGGTCAAGATCCTCTTCATCATCGAGCGCTTCCTCTGGCACGAATCCTGCGGCCAGTGCACCCCGTGCCGGGAAGGTTCGGGCTGGGTGACGCGCATCCTGCGCCGCATGGTCGATTCCGGAGGCTATCCGGGCGACGTCGAGAACGTGCTTCGAGTCGGCGGCAACATCACCGGCACGCCGATCTGCGCGCTCGGCGAGACGATCGGCCCCGTCGCGAAGACGATCATCGCGAAGTTCCGGAACGAGTTCGACGCCCGGATCGCGGCGAAAGCGGAGAAAGTCGGTGGCTGAGAAAAGGATCGTCGAGTTCAACCTCAACGGCAAGACCGTCTCGGCTCCCGAGGGCCAGCTCGTCATCGACGCGGCGAAGGCCGCGGGCGTGCACATCCCGCACTACTGCTACCACCCCGGCCTCGGCAACCCGGGCGTCTGCCGCCTCTGCATCTGCGAGGTCGAGGGCGCCCCGAAGCCGATGGTCTCGTGCCGCCTGCCCGTGAAGGCGGGCATGATCGTCAAGTCCGACTCGCCGAAAGCCAAGGCCGCGCAGCAGTCCTCGCTCGAGTTCCACCTGCAGAACCACCCGCTCGACTGCCCGGTCTGCGACCAGGCGGGCGAGTGCTGGCTCCAGGACTACTACATGGGCTACGGGCTCTACACGAGCGCCGTCAAAGAGGACAAGCGCCACAAGAAGAAGGCGGTCCAGATCGGCCCGAAGATCATGCTCGACCAGGAGCGCTGCATCCTGTGCACCCGCTGCACGCGCTTCCTCGACCAGGTGACGCACACCAACGAGCTCGGCATCTTTCACCGCGGCGACCGCGACGTGCTCGCCCCGTACCCGGGCAAAGAAGTCGACAACGCGTACGCCTCGAACATCGTCGACATCTGCCCCGTCGGCGCTCTGACCGACAAG
>JACRDR010000512.1 GCA_016212845.1 Elusimicrobiota bacterium | reverse complement strand
GATCAGCTTCGCCTCCTCCAGAGCGAGCTCCGACGGAGGCGAGTCGTCCATCGCCACGAGCACCTTCTTCAGCCGAAGCGGTTCCATGGCCGCCTCCGTTCAATGATCCCGTTCGCCGGCCGTCAGCAGCACCTTGATCGCCTTGTGGGAGGCCGCGCGTTCGAAGACGCGGTAGGCCTCCGCGATCTGATCCAGGCGGTAGCGATGCGTCACCAGCCGCCCGGGCGCGAGCCTCCCGGCCGCGGCCGCCTCCAGCAGCATCGGGATCGAGACCGTGTCGACGAGGCGGGTGGTGAGCCGGATGTTCCTCGACCACAACTTGTCGAGCT
Organism: Elusimicrobiota bacterium; assembly: GCA_016212845.1. Taxonomy (GTDB): domain Bacteria; phylum Elusimicrobiota; class Elusimicrobia; order UBA1565; family JACRDR01; genus JACRDR01. Next base: position 7,860 of record JACRDR010000512.1, on the reverse strand, counting down.
TGAGCTCCACCGGACGCCCGTGCACGCCGACGTTCGCGATGCTTCCGCCCGCGGCCACGGCGTCCTGGCAGAGCCCGAAGGTTTCCGGAACGCCCACCGCCTCGATCGCGACGTCGACGCCTCGCCCGCGCGTGAGCGCGTGGATTCGCCTCGCGGCGTCTCCGGCCGTCGCGACGATCGCGTCGGTGGCTCCCAAGGACAGCGCGGCCGAGAGCCTGGCGCCGTCGGTGTCGACGACGATGATGCGAGCCGGCGACAGAAGCTGGGCGGTGACGACCGCGGCCAGCCCGATCGGCCCCGCGCCGACGATCAGCACGGCGTCGCCGGGCTTCACGCCGCCGTTGAGCACGCCGCACTCGTAGGCGGTGGGGAAGATGTCGCTCAGCAGCGCGAGTTCGGAGTCGGACGCGCCTTCGGGAACGCGATGCAGGCTGGAGTCGGCGTACGGGATCCGGACGTAATCGGCCTGCGTCCCGTCGATCCGGTGGCCGAGGACCCAGCCGCCCCGCGCCTCGCATTGCGACGGCATCCCGCGCCGGCAGAAAGCGCACAGCGCGCACGACGAGATGCAGGAGACCAGGACCCGGTCGCCCGTCTTGAGCGTGCGGACCGACGCCCCGGTCCGGACGACCACGCCGACGCCTTCGTGCCCGAGGACCCGGCCCGGCTCGACCGTCGGAACGTCGCCTTTGAGGATGTGAAGGTCGGTCCCGCAGATCGTGGTCGCGGTGATGCGGACCACCGCGTCGGTCTGCTCCTCGATGGCGGGGAGCGGCCGCTCCTCCCACCGGAACTTCCCGGCGCCCAGGAAAACGAGCGCGCGCATCCGGTCGGAGCGGCCGGCGGTGGGATAGCGGATCGAGCCTCGTTCGGTGGTTTTCATGGCTTCCTCCCGGGGACGTGCAGAGACAAGACGGGAACGGGCGAACAGCGAACCACGCATTCGGCGACCGAGCCGCGGAAGAACCGGCGCACGCCTCTCCGTCCGTGCGTCAGGAGGACGATCAAAGAGGCGCGGGACTCCTCCGCCTGCCGTACGATCTCTCGCGGCGGGTCGCCCTCGCGCACGAGCAGCCCGTCGGCGCCGCGGAGCCTGCGGCGCAGCTTCCCCAGCAGCGCCTTCCTTTCGGCGGCGCTCAAAAGCGGGAGCGCGGGCATCGCGTCGACCGCGGGCGTCCACGGGGACACGTAGACCGCGAGAAGGCGGGCGTTGAGGAGCCCGGCGAGACGGCGCGCGTAGCGCCACGCGTCGAGCGAGCGCTCCGACAGGTCGAAGGCCACCAGGATCGTCTTCGGCGGGAAGCTCTTCATGCCTTCCATCCCCGCAATGATGCGGCCAAATCGCGCGGAGACGAAACGTTGCGGCGCATTCGGGGAGACGGGGGAGGCGGACATGTTCAGGGACCGGAAGGCGGCGGGAGTGGAGCTCGGGAAGAAGCTCCTGGCGTATCGCGACCGCCCGGGGGCGCTGGTGCTCGGCGTGCCTCGCGGGGGTGTGATCGTGGCGGCCGAGGTCGCGCTCGCTCTCGAGCTGCCGCTGGATGTGTTCCTCGCCCGCAAGCTTCGAGCCCCGGGCGAGAGGGAATGCGGCTACGGCGCGGTGACCGAGCTCGGCAACGTCTTTATCGACCCCGCGCTCGCGTGCGCCGCCGGCGCCGGAGAGCGGGATCGCTCGCGGGAGCTGCAGCTGCAGCGCCAGGAAATCGACTGGCAGAGGAGGCTCTATCGCGGCACGCGCGGGCTGCCGCCGGTCAAGGGCCGCTTCATCCTGCTCGTCGACGACGGGATCGCCACCGGCTCCACGACGCTGGCCGCCGTGGAGGGGCTACGGGCCGCCGGCGCGAAGGAGATCCTGGTGGCGGCTCCCGTCGGCGAGGTCGACGCCCTGCTTCGGATCGCGTCGGAGGCGGACGGCTGCGAGGTCCTCGAAACCGCTCGCGACTTCCGGGCGGTCAGCGAGCACTACCGGGAGTTCCTACCGGTGGCGAACGTGGAGGTGCTTGCCTGCCTTTCAGGCGGCCATCCCCAGCGCCGGGCGCCGTCGCCGTCGCCGTGGTAGCCTAGACTCGAACGGCGGCGCGCGGCTTGCCCGGCGCCCCCGCGCCCCGCCAATCCTCGAAGAGGACCGTCACGGACATCCCGTCCTCGTCTAGGTCCTTCGCGTCGACCCGGGTGAAGCGGCGCCGCAGCACGCCCTCCATTTTTGGATTTCGGCCCGCGATCTCGGCTCGAAATCCGAGGAGGCCGCGGCCCTTGGCGATCCAGGCGAGATAGTCGACCAGGAAGGTGCCGATCCCGAGCCCTTGGAAGTCGTCGTGCACGGTGAAGGCCGCCTCGGCCAAGCCGCCGGAGGGGTCCGCGTAGTAGCGGCCGACCGCGATCATCCGCTCGCGCCCGCCCTCCTGGACGAACCCGGCGACCGCCATGGAATTACGGTAGTCGATCGCGCAAAGCTCCTGCACCTGCTTCTCGCTCAGGCGCTTGAGCGGGATCCCGAATCTCCGGTACGTCGTCTCCCGGGACTGGGAGTAGAAGAGGTCCTTGAGACGGCGCTCGTCGGTCGCCTTGATCGGCCGGAACTTCACCTCGACGTCGCCGAACCGCTCGGAAGTCTCCAACTCGACCGCGTACGGCTCGACGAGCGGAGGCAGCACGCGACCGGGCTCCAGGGCCCCCCAGGACTTCGCGGCGGCGACGAGCTCGTCGCGGAAATCGGGATGGGCGATCTGGATCAACGCCAGCGCGCGCTCGCGCAGGGTTTTGCCCTTGAGGCTGGCGATCCCGTACTCGGTGACGACGAAGTCGATGTCCGCGCGGGTGGTGACGACGCCCGTGCCCTCGCTCAGCGCGGGGACGATGCGGGAGACGGAGCCGCCCTTCGCCGTCGAGGGGAGGGCGATGATGGAGCGCCCGCCGCGGGAGGCGGCGGCCCCCCGGATGAAGTCCACCTGCCCGCCCACGCCGCTATAAAGCCTCCGGCCGATGGAGTCCGCCCCGACCTGCCCCGTCAGGTCGACTTGGAGCGCCGAATTGATCGACACCATGCGCTCGTTTTGCGCGATCACCGAAGGCGCGTTGACGAAGTCGACGGGGGCGAAGTGGAATTCGGGCCGCCGGTGCACGGCGTCGTAGAGCGCGCGCGTGCCCATGCAGAAGGCGGCGACGACCCGGCCCGGCAGCAGGGATTTCCGTTTGCCCGTGATCGCCCCCGACTTGAGGAGGCGGAGCACGCCGTCGGAGATCATCTCCGAATGGACGCCCAGGTCTCTCTTCCCGGAAAGGCAGCTCAGCACCGCGTCCGGGATCGCGCCGATGCCCGCCTGGATCGTCGCGCCGTCGTCGACGAGCTGGGCGACGTAGCGGCCGATCCACAGCGCGGCCGCGGTCGGCTCGGCGGGGACGAGCTCGCGGAGAGGCTCCGCGTGGTCAACGAAGGCGTCCACGTCCTCCACGCGGATGAAGGAGTCGCCGAGGGTCCACGGCATCCGCGGGTTGGCTTGGACCACCACGTAGGAGGCGGCCTCTACCGCCGCCTTCAGTATGTCGACCGAAACGCCGAGAGAGCAGACGCCGTTTTCTGGCGGCGTCGCCTGGAGGAGCACAGCGTCCACCGGGATGCGGCCGGAGCGCAGGAGGGACGGCACCTCGTGGAGGAAGCACGGCGTGTAGTCCGCGCGCCCCTCCTGGATGGCGCCCCGCACGTTGGGCCCGATAAATAGCGCGTTGTGGCGCAGCCGGCCATGGAAGTACGGCTGGGAGTAGGGCGCGGTCCCGAGCGTCAAGAGGTGCAGCACCTCCGCGTCGGCCAGGCGCGGCGCGTGCGCGGCGAGGCCCTCGACTAGGTGCTCCGGTTCGGCGGCGCCCGAACCCACCAGGATGTGGCTCCCGCTCCGGATGGGCGCGAGCGCCTCGTTCAGCGTGCGGCGCTTGCCGTCGTAGGGATCGGTTTTCATGGCACGTCCTCCGCGCTTGGAGACGGTACACGCCGCTCACCCTCGGTCGTCGCAACGCTTGGTCCACCGGGTTTGGGCCTCTGCGTTGCGAGGTCGTAAAATAAAGAGGGAGGTGCGCCATGCCTGCCGTCAACTGGCTGCAAGAGATGCTCGACCGCAGCGGTACCGCCTACGAGTGGCTCCACCACATGCCCGCCATGACCGCGGGCGAGTTCGCCGCGAAGGAGGTGGCGCCGGCGTGCCGGGTCGCGAAGGCGGTCGTCGTCTTCGCCGACCGGCGGCCCGTGCTGCTGGTGCTGGGAGCGAACCGGCGCGTGAACTTCCACGTCGCGCGGCTTCTGCTCGGGGCTCGCGAGCTGAGAAAGGCCTCGGAAGAAGAGATGAGAACGCTGTTTCCCGACTGCGAGGTCGGCGCGGAGCCGCCGGTGGCTCATTGGCCCGGAGTGGAGCTATGGATGGATCCATCGCTTCAGACCGAAGGGGACGTGCTGTTCCCCGCGGGGACGCACCAGGACGGCGTGCGGATGCCGTTCTGGAATTGGTTCAACCTCGCCAAGCCCAACGTCGGCGAGTTCGCGCAAGAGCGCGCTTGGCACTAGGCCACGGCGACCTTGCGCTCGACGGGCACGACCAGCGTCGGAACGGGGCAGTCGCGCAGCACCCGTTCCGCGGTCGTGCCCTCGAGCCGGTCGAGCAGCGGCCTCCGGAGCCTTCGCGACTTTCGAAACACGCAACGAAACGCCCCGATGGGCAAGATCGTTGCGGCATTCGAAGGCAAAAGCGCGGAGGCCGCGATGACCGACGACCTGGTTCTTCGGTTCCTGAAATCTCAAGCCGCGCCGGTCCCTGGCTCTCCGGGCCATCCGGCCGGCCGGAGGCCGTTTTTGACCGTCTCCCGGCAGGCGGGAGCGGGGGGGCGGAGCGTCGCCCAGGCGGTCGTCCGGGCGCTGGAGAAGGAGGGCGAGGAGCTCTGGCGCGGCTGGCAGCTTTTCGACCAGGAACTGTGCCGTCTCGTGGCGAAGGAGCCGCGGCTCCGCGTGTCCCTCGCGTCCCTGCTCGACGAGGAGTATCGCTCGCCGCTGGCCGACCTCGTCACGCAGCTGGTCGCGCGGGTGACGCCCCAGGAGATCGTCCTCCACCGCGTCTTTCAGACGATCCGCTCCGTCGCCCGCGGAGGGAAGGCGGTGATCGTCGGCCGGGCCGGCTGCCTGGTGACGAAGGATCTCCCCTGCGGCGTGCACGTCCGGATCGTCGCGCCGTTCGAGTTCCGGGTGGGGCGGATCGCCGAACGGAGGGGCCTCAGCCTGGCCGGGGCCGAGGACTGGGCGGCGTCGCAGGACCTGGCGCGCCGGCGCTTGTTCTCGAACCGCTTCCACAAGGACATCGAAAATCCGTGCCTCTACGACGCGGTGTTCAACAGCGCGAACGTCTCGCCGGAGGAGATCGCCGCGCAGATCGTCCCGCTGCTCAAGGGCCGCCGCTCGCGCGTGGACGCCGAGCCGCAGGAGGCCTTATGAAACGCTTCGTCTTCGTGCTCACGGCGCTGGCCTTCGCGACCTCGGCTTGGGGCGCGGATCGCGGGGCGCTCCGGCTCGTCCGGAACACGGGCCACGTGATCGTCACCGTCGGAAACGAGTCCTGGCTCGGCGACACGGACGCAGGGCTGCCCGCCGTGATCCCTCCCGGCGCCGAGGTCTACGTGCTCAGCGGCCGCGCGACCCTGCGAGGCTGCGGCGTGGTGGTCCGGGCGACGGAGGGCGACGACTTCGCTTACAACACCTTCGCCGAGCAGGAGTGCGCACGCGCGATGCAGCTCTCGGCCCGGGGCGAGCTGACCGCGATCGACGTCGAGATCGGCGAAGTGGAAACGATGCTCAGCGACGGGGAGGCGATCTCCGTCGTCGAGCTGCCGGGCGGCAAGCGGGAGGTGCGCGTGCTCGCGGGCTACGTCGCGTTCAAGGGCCCGACGGAGGACCTCTACCTCGGTCCGGGGGGGATGCTCGTCGCCGGGCCGAAGCCCGTCCGAAGGCTCGAGCCGGAGCCGGTCGCCTTCGCTCCCGCTCCGGGGGAGACGCTGCGCAGCGCGCCGGGCCCGAAGCCGGTTTCGCCGGAGCCGCCGCTGAGCGGCTCGCTCCTGCCGGTGCTCGCGGTCTCGTTCGCGGCCGCGCTCGCGCTGGAGCTCTATCTCCACCGGCGCCGCCGCCGGAGCTAGGCGAGGAGCCCGAGCCCCGTCCCGGCCGCGAACGCGAGGAAGGCCGCCAGCGTCTGCGTCTGCGCGGGCACGAGGAGAGGGACGTCCTCCGGCCTACTCCACTTTAAAGCGCCGCGTGGTCGAGAGGCTCGCGACGTTCCCGAGCCGGCTGAGAGCCACGAGGGTGTGCTCGCCCGGCTTGTAGTCCGTCCAGTCGAACCACCAGTAGCCGAGCGCCTCCCGGCAGCAGACCCAGTCGCCGCCGTCCAGCGAGACCTCTACGTCTTCCGTTTCGGGAGCGGCGGAGATTCGCAGCGTGTAGCCGCCGGGCGCGGCGACTTCGCCTTCGGCGGGAAAATCAACTCTCACGGCGGGCTGGCTCTTGACGTCTTTGACGCCCTTGGGCGCTTCCTTCAATCGCGGCTTATCCATGAAGACCTCCGGACGCCTCCGCTCGTTGCAATGAAACGTCCCGAACCCTTATAGAGGAGGGGGAGCCGCTCTTAACAATTTAGACATTGCAAATCCCCGAGCTTCCCGTATACTTCGGGCACGCCGACTCAATGAAATATTGGGTCTTTCAGAATAACCAGGTGATCGGACCGTTCGACCGCGAGACCATCTCGCAGGTCGCCGGCTTTTCCGCGGAGTCGCTCGTCTGCCCCGAGGGCCGCAAGGGGACGCAGATGGGGGACTGGCAGCGCGCGGGAGTCGTGCCGGAGATGGCCGAAGCCCTTCTCGCCGCGACGCGGACCCCGGTCCTGTCGCGCGCCGGCGCCGAACGCGGCGCGGGCTCCATGCTGCCGCCCGAGCCGACGCTCCGGGACCTGGCGGTGCTGGGCTCCCTGCAGGAGCGCGTCTCGCAGCTCGAGACCTCCTCTCAAAAGATGCAGGACGAGCTCCGCGCGAAAGACACCGAAATCTCCCGTCTCAAGGTCGAGCTGGACCACAAATCCCGCTCCGCGGCGGACATGCAGACGAAGGTCGCCGATCTCGAAGTGAAGGCGTACGGGCTCTCTTCCCTGAAAGACGAGCTCGACCGCGCCAAGGACGAGGCGCGAGTCTCCGGCGTGAAGCTCGAGGAGCATCAGCGCGCGCTCGAAGAGCTCAAGGAGAAGCTTTCCCGCGGCACGGGTCCTGCGCCCGACCCGAGCGCGATCCCGAACATGTCGCAGGCCCCTTTCCCGGCGTTCCCGATGGGAGCGCCGTCCGCCGGAGCGGACTCGCCGCTCGGCGGCCTCGGCGCGTCGTCCGTCTCCGAGCCGCCTCTCGGGGGCGCGCTCTCGTCGCCCTCCGAGCCGCCGATGGGCGGCGCGAAATCGGGCGGCATGGGACGGATCGGCGACTTCCCTTCGCCGGCCGATCCCTTCGCGCCGAAGACGGACGCCGCCGCGATCAAGCCGCCCCAATCCATGCCGGCCGACCCCTTCGCCTGGCCCGCCGCCTCCCTGCCGCCGGTCGACGCGGGTGCGGAGCCGCTCGTATCGCGCGGAGGCCTGGGCGCGCCGCCTTCCGCCTCCGCCGCGATGGCGCCGCCGCTCGTCCCGGTGGCGGACATGGCCGAGCCGTCGAAGCCTCGCGACAATAAGAAGGTGCTCGCCGTCGTCGGAGTCATGATCCTGCTCGTCGTCGGCGGCGTGGCGATGATGGGCGGCAAAAAGAAAAAGAAGAAGGCCTCGACGTCTCCGACCCTTTCGCAGCCCGTCGCTCCGCCCG
>JACRDR010000511.1 GCA_016212845.1 Elusimicrobiota bacterium | reverse complement strand
GCTCGACCTCAAGTGGTCCAAGAAGAAGTGGAAGGAGTTCGAGTTCCCGAAGATGATCTACGAAGAGATCACCAAGTCGGCGATCTCCAACATCCTCGGCAAAGGCCTGCTCGAGCCCTTCGGCAAAGGCATGGCCGGCATGTGGGCGGCGGCCGGCGGCAAGCAGCCGACGATCGTCATCTGCGACGGCGACCAGATCGCGAGCAACGACACCATTCGCTACTACTGCCGTGGGGGACCCGGCAAGGACCGCCAGTACGTCGGCATGCCCCTCGACGATCGCGGCGACGACAAGGGACCGCCCAACTATCTCCCGTCGAACGGCGTCTGCGGCATCTGCGCCGAATACGGCGGCGGCGCCGGCAAGAGCAGCAAAGAGACCGGAAGCGGCGAGCAGCCGCTGCCCGGCAACGTCCAGGGGCCGCAGGCCCCCGCGCCGCGCCAGAGCTCCGCTCGAGCGGATGCCGCCAACGGCGATTTGGACCGCGCCCAGAATACTTGCACGCAGGAGACCGCAGGCTTGCCTTACTGCAACGGCGTTCAGCCCCTGCGCTCCGCCTATGCGTCCTTGAGGACCGCGGCCGACAAGCGCGGGACGGCGGAACCCAACCTCGCGAAGGCCTGGGACGACATCATCGCCGCGGTGAACCAGCTGGGCCAGTCTCAGGCGGTGCTCGCGGGCGCCGACCAGGCCTATTGGCGAGAGTTGAACGCAGGCAAGTATGGCTCCGTTCGAGCTAAATTCGGGTTCGATGCCGGCCAGGGCAATGAGGGCGTTTACGAACTGGCCAAGAAGGCCAAGGACGCCCTCGCGGAGGTCGCGAAGCAGGATCAGGCGACAAATGCGGAGCCGGCGGTCATTACCAAGGCGGAAACCGACCTCAAGACGGCGAGGGAGGCTCTCGCAAAAGCCAAGGAATTGTACGTGGCGACCGTTGGCGAAGATGGAGCGGCTAAGGCGCTCGCTCAAGCGACCGGAGTCCAGGACAAGGATGCGGCGAAGCGGTTCGCGCTGATCGAGGAAAAGTTGAAGTCCGCCGAAAGCCTGATCGACCTTGCGCGGACCGACCTCAAAGCGGGCGGCACCGCCATGAAGGAGTCCTGGGACCAACTGGCGGCCGCCGAAAGATCCTTCGTCGATCGCGGAAATCTGAACTCGCCGGTCGCATTGCCGGCCGCAAAGGGCATGCAGGCAAGAGCGAACGTCGCTCTATTGGGCGAGACCCAGGGCTACGTCAAAGTCGCTGGATCGAGGATGGCTTATGGGGGGCAAGAGGACGGGGGATTCCTCAAGCGAACTGCGGATGCCGTGGCGCTCCTGCGGAACGCGCAGACGAAGGTCAACTCCGCCTATGAGGCGGCGCTGACGGCGTCTCAAGGGAGCGTCGGGGCAGCGGCGAAATCGACGCCGGTGCCGGAGAACGCGGCGATTCCGCCCGCTCAGGCGGAGGCTGGACAAACGGCGCTGCCGGAGAACGTGGCGAAGCTCCGCGGCTACGGCGCGAAGGCCAAGGAACTTCTCGGCGACGGCGCCCAGGATGGAAAGCTCGGTGGTTCCGTCGCCAAGATGGAAACGGAACTGAAGAAGTTCAAGGACGACGCGGCGTCTTCGGCGGAGATACTCCAGGCTAAGAACACCAGCACCCAGGCGGGTTGCGCGAAACAACGCGACGGTTGTTTCCCGGCCGAGCGGGTTGACGCGACTCGGCCGCCGTCGATGCCGGAGCCGCCGTGGCCGGAGCCCACTCCGGGAACTGCCCCGCCTGCTGCCGCGACTTCGGGAACGAGCACGACCGGGACGCCCGCGGCTCCGCCCCGGCGGGGCCGGACGACGCAGCCGGTAGATTGATGCTCCGGGATGCTATAGGGCCCAGGTAATCTGGGCCCTATGGCCCTGGCGTGAAAATTGGGACGCTGATACATTGATTTAAGATGAGGCTGCACCCCTCGCTCCTCATGCTGGGCCTGTGCGTATTGCAGGCTCCGGCCAGCGCCGAAGGCACGGGCTCCCAGACGCCCGCGCCGCGGCAGGGACAGGCGCCGCGAGCCGGCGCGCCCAATCAACCGCAGGCCGCCATCGATCCCGCCGTCCTCGCCTACGTCCAGCAGGCGTACCCGCTCACCGACGTTCCCGCGAATCGCCGCGCGTTCAAGCAGCGTCAGATCGCCCAAGTCCTGACCGCGATCAAGAACGATACCGGAGCGAACTGGTACGGGCAGAAGTTCGAGCCCTTCCTTAGGAGCCAGGGCGCCGGCGCGGCCGCCGCGATACTCAGCGCGATCGCCGAAGGCCGCAACGCCGCTGAGATCCGCGCCGCCGCCGCCAAGGTCTTGAAGGACGCTCTCAGCCAGAAGGACGCCGCGGGCGGCTTTGTCGTGCCGCTGCCTCCGGCCGGAACGCTGGTTGACCCGCGCACGATCGCCGGCCGCGTGCAGGCTCCGGCCCCGGCTCCTCAGGCGCCCGCCCAGCGGCCGACGCCGACGCCCACCCCTTCGCCGCGCCCCGGTCCCGCGAACGACAACGGCGGCGGCATCTTCACGCCCGGAGCGCCGTCCGTCCCGCCGCCGTCGGCGGGCGACGGCGTCGAGGTCAACGATCCGACGGGCCGGCGCATGCAGGACGACGCCGAGATCGAGTTCGCCCGCATGCTGGCCCGCGATGAGTCGCTGCGCCGTATGGCGGCGGCCCGTCTCACGCGCTTTCAGTGGGAAGACCACGGCGGCGTCGGCTTCATCTCGGAGGAAGTCCGCAAGGTCGCCGCGACCGCCGCGGAGATGAAGAAGGGCAGCGAAGCCTCTCTCTTTCAGTGGGTGACCGCCCAGCCCGGCAAGGCCGGTCTCCTGGTCCGCTTCCTCGGCGTGCCCGAGAGCGAGCGGCCCGCCTCCGCGAAAGTCGCCGAAGTGGCGAAGCATTTGAACGGCGCCGGGGCGGACATGGAGCAGAAGCTGGCCAACGCCCTCGTGCGCTGGTCGAGCGACTCCGGCGCCACGGCGAAGACCGTCGTCGGCGGCGCGCCCGTCGACGTGAAGATCAAGCCTTTCGACGCCGAGCAGCCCGTGCCGTGGATTTTCGCCTTCATGGCGGACGCGCACACGCAGGCCTGGACGCTGCGCTACCGCGACGTCAACTCGGCGATCGACAACGTCAATCAGAACGCCAACGAAGGCGATACGACGCCGGGCGGTGGGCCGATCGGCGGGCCCCGGCGGAATCCTCCCAGCACCGAAGGCCCTGGTTTCGGCAAAGGCAAGCTCTATGGCCGTCCGGGCGAGGTGGGCGTATTCACCGTCGGCGCCGCGGACTGCGAGGGGTGCAAGCCTAGGATCATCTCGGTCAAGGTCGTGACCGAGCGGCGTTCGGCCGAAGATCCGGCTCTGATCGAGAAGCTGGCGATCTACGATATCACCAACCAGAATCAGCGCATCTACGGCAAGACCGTGCCGATGGGCTTCTCCGGGAAGCTGACGCTGCAGGATAACGGCCGCGACTATGTCATCGGTACCGACGAAAGCGGCCGCTTCACCCTGAAGGCCGGCGACGGCACCGCTGCGGCTCGCACCGATGGCGTGAGCACGATGCCCACCATAGCCGACTTTTACAAGCAGAGAGCGCTGCTGGCCCAGAAAGAAGGCCCGATCGTGACTATGAACGGCCAGGACTTCTATGTCTGGGGTCAGGGCACGGGCAAAGGCGGCGCCAACGTCTATTTCGCGAAGAATCAGCTGGACGCGAGCATCCGCGACGGCGGGAATCCGACATTCCTCCGGCCCGCGGCGATGGCGATCATCAACGAGGTCGTGGACGGCGTCGAGAAGCCCAAGAAGGACGCCAACGGCTTGACCCAGCTGGTCGGGGCGGACGGCAAGAGCGATTTCACGGTCGGCGGCGAGCCGCAGCGCTTGAAGTGGATCGACGACGAGAAGGGCTACGTCGTGGAGAAGGGCAAGGGCCCGAATCAGGTGCCGGCTCCGCCCGCGCCTCCGGCGCCTACGGGCAATCCGGGCGGCAATCCCGGAGGAAACCCGGGCGGCAATCCCGGCGGCAATCCCACGGTAGCGCAGACCGACGAGGACGGCTTTCCGACGCTGCGCGACAAGGACGATCCGACGCGGGCCGCGCCCTACGAGCGCAACCCCGCGAAGCCCCTCGACGAGTATCCGAAGATCAACGTCCCCGAGCTCAACAATCAGCTCAAGCAGGCCGGCGTGACGAACGCGGCGATCTATCAGGTCAACTTCGCCGGCGCCCGCGAGCCTACGCCCGAGGAGCGAGCGAAGGCCAACGCGCCGCTGGGCACCAAGAACATCCCGATAAACCAGGACTACGCGATCGTCTTCAAGGAGGGCGGCTCGAGCGCGCTCCCGTGGGATCCCGAGTGGAAGGCGCTCGTCGACCTGCGCGTGCTCGGCAGCGCCCTGGTCATCGAGGGCGACAAGGGCCTGCGCTACATCGACCTGAATTCGGGGCTGCGCGAGGGCAATTTCGACGAGATCGCGAGCTTCAGCAAGAGCGCGGCGCTCAACAACGCCACGATCAAAAGCACGTCCGGCAACGGCAACACCGGCTTCCTGGTGCTGGGCGATATTCTTAAGAGGGCCGGGTTCGGCAACGTGAACGAGATCGTCGGCAAGGTCTCCCATACGTTCCAGAACGGCCGGCCGAAGGACGACCAGTTCGGCGGCGACAAGCTGCCGGTCGCGATCCCCGCGGGCAAGCCGTACCAGGTCACCGCCACGGGCGCGCCGGGGCAGGCGAACTCCACGCTCGTGATGACGTTCCCGGCCGACAACGCGCTGCCGGTCCTGCGCCTGGCGCCCACCTTCGGCGTCAACGGCGGCGGCCGGCCGACCACGCCGGGCGAGCGGAACTCGGCGGGCGGCAACAACACCTTCTCCTTCACCAGCGACGTGCAGGACGCCGATCCCACGAACTTCTGGGGCAACCCGCGCGATATCGGGGCCGAGAAGGGCGCCGCGCTCCTCGACGACACAGGCGTCGCGGTCTCGGGACGGCCCGCGTGGGCCAACGCGTACGGCGGCCATCTGTACCGGACCAGCGCGACCGAGAGCAACAAGCCGGTGTCGCACTACTACCTGGTCTACACGATCAAGCAAGTGGGCGCGCCGCCGCTGCTGTCGGCGCCGACGCTCGTCTTCCAGAACCCGTCTTTCGAGACCTCAGCCAAGGGGCCGCCGCCGTCCGATCTCTCGACGGTGAAGACCGCCGGCATCGACCTGCCGGCCGGCACGCCGAAGATCGTCGTGGGCAACCTGCTCTCCGCCGAGCGCGTCGAGGGCTTCCGCTCGACCGCGGGCAAGGGCATCTACGCCGTCTCCGACGCGGCCGCCGGCAAGGCGAAGCACTGCGTCGGCATCGTGCTGTGGTGGGGCGTGACGGACGCCGAAGTGAAGAAGGCCGCGTCCGACAACTCGTGCCCCTCGCCGATCCCCTAGGCCTTCCGATCCACTCCAAGGCTCACCTCCCATCGTCCTCGCGCGCGCCCCTTCGGCGCGCCCGGGCCGCCTCGGAACCGGCTCTCGAGAGAAGTGCCGTTAACATTCTGGGTCCTAGGTCCTAGGACCCGGGACTCCCTGGGCCCATAAAAATCTAGGCCCTTGATCCCTGGCGAATCTGGGCCCTTCCGGCTACCCTTACCGCCATGGAGCCGAGGGCGCCGATCCTCCGCAGAATCCTAGCGATTTTGCTATCCCTGGCCTTGGAGGCCGCGGCTCCGGGCGCGGCCGGTCTCGTGCTTTTCGGCGCCACGGTCGCGCGCGCGGAAGGTCCTCAGGTGCCGGCTCCGGGAGGGTCCGGTACGCCTGCTCCTCCGATGCAAATCCCGCAGGGCCCGCTTCCTCCCGCGCAGGTGATGGCGTACCTCGAGGCGCAGGGGATTTTCAAGAGCGCCGACGATCCGCTGCGCACCTACATGGTGCAGGACGGCAAGGTCACGCCGATGGGCGAGGCCGCGTTTCGCTACTTCGTCGCGCGCCCGAAGGACGTCAAGAGCTTCACGCAGGAACTCGACAAGCTTCGCGAGTCCGGCCCGCTCGACGACAAGAAGGCCGAGCAGATCCAGCAGGCGCTCCAGCAGTTCACTCAGCAGTTCGGCGACATCGGCTCCGGCGGCTCGAACGAGGACGCCTTCTCGCTAGGCGCGAAGCTCCACAGCCTCCTCACCGGCGCGGCCGAGCAGCGCGCGAGCTCCGGGGAGCTTTCGGGCGGTTCGGCCGGCTACGTGCAGGTCGACCGCGGCGATGCTTTCGAGTTCCACGATAAGGACGGCCTGCTGATCAAGACGACGAAGCCCCGCCTCACTCCCGAGGGCGACCGCAAGGTGCGCGAGGTCATGGCGAAGCTCGGGCAGGCGCTGCCGGACGGACAGGAGATCGACGTGCCCAGCGCGGTCGCGATCCTGCAGGCCGCCGGCGAGATCTCCGGCCCCGAGGACCCGCGCGCGAAGCAGTATTACAGCGAAGGCGGGATGCAGACCTGGAACCGCCAGATCGAGCAGCAGCAGCGGGCGATGAACGAGTCGAGGCCGCCGAACGCGCCGCCGGTGCCCGTCAACGGCCGCTACAACAAGGAGATGTTCGACTGGAGCTACTGGGCGATGCGCCAGCAGGTCGAGGAGACCAAGCTCCAGCTCAAGGTCGACCGCATGGCGCGGCTCGCAGAACTCCTCGGCAAGCAGTTCAAGGACGACCAGTGGTACAAGGATCCGAAGCTCGAGCAGCAGCTGATGGACGAGGCCCGCAAGAAGACCTTTTCCCAGCTGTGGATCGCGAGCCGCGGCCCGCAGTTCGACGCCGCGTGCGGCCGCAAGGTCGCGAACTATCTCGATCTCGTCGAGTGCAAGCTGAAGAATCGCGTGGAGGTGGTGCGGCTGCTCGAGGAGCGCCTCGCCGCCTACGAGAACCGCGTCGGCCAGTTCAAGGACGTGAACATCATCTCGCAGGACCAGTTCGTCAGCGTGCAGCGCGGCGAGCTCATGGTCCGCAAGTTCGTGACCCTCGCCTGGATCGAGGGGCAGCGCTGGCGCGCGGACGCGCAGCTCGAGCGCCTCGATTTCTCGGCCCCCGACCACGAGGCGCTCAAGAAGACGATCGACGAGGCTCCGCTGTCGGCCGAGGAGAAGCGGGCCTACGAGCGCCGCGGCCTCGAGCTCGTCGACCGGATCCAGCGGCTGAAGCGCTCCTACGCCGCGCTCCAGAACACGCTCACGACCGCCGATTTCGCCACCGCGCTCGACCGCGTGCAGGGCACGCTGGCGCAGACGCAGAAGGAGCTCGGCGACGCCGAGCTCGACTTCCGCCTCTACGCCTCGATGCCCGGGATGGCGAAGACCGCCAAG
>JACRDR010000505.1 GCA_016212845.1 Elusimicrobiota bacterium | reverse complement strand
GGAGCAGGTCGACGGTCTTGTGCAGGAGTTCGTGGCGCTGCAGCGGCGTCAGGAAGCTGAACGGGATGCCGGAAACGATGACGTCGGCGTTTCCGATGCCGAGCGGCGCGGCGATCTTGTCGATGTCGGTCACGCTGCCTTCCACGATCGTGATCCGCTTGTCTTCGACCAGCTCCTTTTTCAGCGTGCCGACGAAGCCGGGATTGAGCTCGACGGCGAGCACGCGGCCGTTCGACGGGAGCCGCTCGAGGATGGGCTTCGTGATGACGCCCTCGGCCGGGCCGTACTCGATGACGGTCTTCGCCTCGCGCAGGTCCATCCGCTTCAGCACCTTGTTCACCAGGAACTTGGTGCTCGGATGGATCGAGGCCACGCCCTTGTCGCGCAGGAACTGCTCGACGTAGCTGAACGGTCCGTCGTCGCCGTTCTTGCCCTTCGCCTTGTCGCGGAGCTCCTGGAACTCGCGCTTGAGGAAATCTTCCACGTCGTCGAGGCCCTTCTTGATCTTGTCCTCGATGTGGTTCTCGATGAAGTGCTCGATCTTGTCGAGCAGGTCCTCGTCGGTGGTGCGGCGATGGGGCTTTCGGGGGGAAGCGTTCATGAGGCGAGCTCCTGTCTTAGATTCTTCATGTCGGTCCAAACGTCGCGCTTCAAACTGGGGTCGCGCAGGAGCGCGGCCGGGTGGAACGTGGGCAGGAGGCGCACGGGGCGCTCCAGCCCGGGCACGACGAGCTCGCGCCAGATGCCGCGGGCTCTCGTGATGCCGATCTCCTCGCGCAAGAGCGCCCGGGTGGCGACGTTGCCGAGGGTCACGACGAAGCGGGGCTTGATGAGCCGGATCTGCTCCTCGAGATACGGGCGGCATTCGTCGATCTCCTCCGGGGTCGGAGGGCGGTCGTTGCCGCGGGCTTCGGGATTGGTCGGGTCCGTCATCGGATGGCACTTCACGACGTTGGCGATGTAGACCGTCTGCCGCGAGAGGCCGATCGCCTTGAGGATGTCGTCGAGGAGCTGGCCGGCCTTGCCGACGAACGGCTCGCCTTGGCGGTCTTCCTGGTAGCCGGGCCCTTCGCCGACGAACATCACGTCGGCGCTCGGAGAGCCCACGCCGAAGACGGCGTTGAGGCGCTGCGTGCCGAGCGGACATTTCCGGCAGGCCGAGACCTGCTCCTTCAGGGCGTCGAGCGTGCCGCCGGCGGCCGGCGCCTCGGCGGAGGCCGCGGCGGGCGCCCCAACGGAGGCCTGAGCGCGAGGGGCGGGCGCGGCGGCGGTCGAAGCGATCAGGTCGCCTTCGGCGACCCGCGCCTTCAGCTCGCGCACGAGCGTCAGCAGCTCCGCATTCAAAGCTTCGCCTCCACGGCGTCGAGGATCTCGTTCGCGAGCCGGCGTTTGTCCATCGCGGGAAGCGTGCGCGCCCAGCCCCGGCCGACGAGAGCGGCGCGGGACTTGCCTCGCCCCATCGACGCCGGGCGGTTCGCGACGACCAGATCGAGCCCCTTGCGCTCGAGCTTGAGCCGGGCGTTTTCGAGCCAGGCGTCCGTCTCGAGCGCGAAGCCGACGAGCACTCGCCGGCGGCGGTCGGCGCGCGCGCGGCGCGCGACGTCGGCGATGATGTCGGGATTGGGCACGAGCTTGAGGGTGAGGCCGCTCTTGGAGCGCTTGATCTTCTGCGACGACGCGTTCACGAACCGCCAGTCGCCGACCGCGGCGTCGCCGATGACGACGTCCGCGCGCTTCCAGCGGCGCAGTACCGCGCGATGCATGTCGAGCGCGGACACGACGGGCACCACGTCGCCCGCGGCGTCTTTGGCCGCGCAGCACGGCCCGCTGACGACGGTGACCGCCGCGCCGCGGTCGGAGGCGGCGCGGGCGAGAGCGAAGCCCATCGTGCCGGTGGAGCCGTTCGTCATGAATCGGATCGGGTCGAGATGCTCCCGAGTGGGGCCGGCCGTGATCAGGACGGCGCGCCCTTTCCAGGGCCGGCGGGTCATTTCAAGGCTCGCGCGACGATTTCGGCGGGCTCGAGCAGGCGGCCCAGGCCGATTCGGCCGCTGGCCAGTTCGCCGGAGACGGGGCCCCAGACCTCGTAGCCCCACTCCCGGAGACGAGCCGCGTTGGCCTGCGTCGCCTTGTGCTCCCACATCTCGGTGTCCATCGCCGGACAAACCGCCACGGGCGCTTTCGTCGACAGCACGAGCGCCTCGAGCAGGCCGCCGGAACGGCCGGCGGCGAGACGCGCCATGAGATCCGCGCTCGCGGGCGCGATGACGACGCGGTCGGCCCACGAGGCGAGGCTCAGGTGCGCCATATCCCAAGCGGCGGGGTCGAACGGCTCGTGATGCACCTTGCCTTTCGAGAGCACGCTCAGCGTCAGCGGCGACACGAAGCGCAGCGCGTTTTCGGTGGCGGCGACTTTCACTTCGGCGCCCGCCTTCACGAGACCGCGAACGATCTCGCAGGCTTTGTACGCCGCGATGGAGCCCGAAACGCCGAGAAGGATGCGCCGCCCCTTTTGGGGACGGCGCGCGGCCTTGGCCATGTCCTTTCCAGCTTAGAGCTTCGGCTTCTTGGAATCCGACGTGCCGTCGGGAGAGACCGCCTGCGCGGCCAATTCCTCGGCGGAAGCCTTCACCGCGTCTTCGTCGATCTCGCCGGTGAGGATCTGGCGGAGCGCGAGATCGAGGAGCTCGGGCTGCGTCAGGTGGCGGTTCTCGTCGCGGCGGCGCAGCACCAGCGCCCAGGTGGAGGCGAGCGGCACCAGGCCGTACTTGCCTTCGCCCTGGTCGAGGATGAGCTGCTCGATGCTCTTGCCCTTGAAGTCTTCGGGGTTCTTCTTGTTCTTCGCTTCGCGTGCCATGTTTGCTCCGGGTTTCGGTTACCGACGTCCCGCCGCGAGATCGGGCAGGCCGTCGAGGGAAAGATCCTGGCGTCCGACGCGCAGCCGTTCCGCGGTGATGACCGCTTCGATCTGCGAGACGGCTTCGGCCAGGTTGTCGTTGACGACGAGATAATCGTAGTACCGCGCTTGCGACAGCTCGCCCTTCGCGTTGGCGAGACGGCGCTCCACCACTTCCTTCGCGTCGGCGCGCCGGCCCTGCAGGCGCTCGCGCAGGCTGCGCCACGAGGGGGGCAGCAGGAAGACGGTCACGGTCTGGGGACGCTTGCGGCGGATGCTGTGGGCGCCCTGGACGTCGATCGCCAAGATGACGATGCCGCCGTCGGAGAGAGTATCGTCGAAGAAGCGCTTCGGCGTGCCGTAGTAATGATCGTGGACGAGCGCCCACTCGAGGAACTCGTCGCGGTGGATCTTGCGCTTGAACTCCTCGAGCGACAGGAAGTGGTAGTCCTTGCCGTCGCGCTCGCCGGGACGCGGGGCGCGGGTCGTGCAGGAGATCGAGAAGCGGAGGTTCCTATTCTTCTGTAGGAGCTTGCGGCAGACCGTCGATTTGCCCGCGCCGGACGGCGCTGAAAAGATGACGGCAAACCCCTGGCTCAGCTTGCGGGCGGACACTTCCGGAAAGTTTAGAAAATTTCGAGAGAATGGGACAGACCCATCAGCACGATTCGACGCGTACCCGCCGTACGATCCGGCCTACCGAATCCGGCCGGAAAACGCCGGCGCCCGCGACCAGCGCGCTCGCGGTCGCGAGCCCCGCGGCGTAGGCGAGCGCCCTCTCGGGAGAGGCGCCGTCCCCGCGCTCGCGCGCGAGGCCGGCGAGGATGGTGTCGCCGCAGCCGCCCGGCGCGTCGCTGCGCACCTTGGGCGGCGTCGCCATGAGCCGGCGCCCGCCCAAGAACGCGACGGCGCCGTCGGCTCCGAGCGTGACGACGACGTCGCGCGGGCCGTTTTCGGCCAGCCGCTGGAGCGCCCGCGCGAGGACGGCCGCTTTAGCGACGGGCAGGCCGACGGAAGCCGCCTCGTCGCGGTTCATCTTGGCGAGTTCGGGGCGCGCCGCGAGGCCGGCGCGCAGCGCCGGGCCGCTGGCGTCGAGATACGCGGGAACGCCGGCCTTTCGGGCGCGCCGGATGAGTTTCGCGTATAGGCCGGCGGGACAGCCCGGAGGAAGGGAGCCCGACGCGATCACCACCTTCGCGCGGCGCGCGTGACGGTCGAACGCGCGCTCGAGGCGCCCGAGATCGCGCGCCGACACGGGCGCGCCGTCTTCGTTGACCTCCGTGGGAGCGCCGCGGCCGTGCAGGACGGCGAGACACGTCCGCGATTGGCCCCGCGCGAGCCGGACCCAGCGAGCGGCCACGCCTTCCCGGCGGAGGCTCGACTCGATGAAGTCGCCCGTATTGCCGGCCGTAAATCCGAGCACGAGGCCCGGGCGGCCGAGCGTCTTGAGAGCGCGCGCGACGTTGATGCCTTTCCCGCCCGGCAGAGTGACGACGGACCGCGGCCGGTTCAAGCTCCGGAGGCGGAGAGCCGGCACCGCGATCGTCTTGTCGACGGCGGCGTTTAGGCAGAGGACGAGGATCAAGGGTTCAGCTCGAAGGAGGAGCCGTCGAGCTTGCGGACGGTCTCACGGACGCCGGAGGGGGAGAGCTCGGCGTCGATATAGTGGGCGAATCGCGCGGGCCAGCCGGGCGGCAGCGGATACAGCGGCGAGCCGCCTCCGCCGCTCAGCACGTACGGCACGCCCAGATGGCGCGCGTGACCGAACGCGTGGATGTGCGCGACGTAAACCCGGGCGACGCGGTGCCTGGAAGCGAGCTCGCCGAATTCCCGGCTGCCCTCCTCGAAGAACGCCTCGAACGGGTGATAGCCCTCCGGATCCGCGCCCATGTCCTGAAACTCCTCCGCGACGATCCGGCCTTTCAGAAACGCGGGAGGAACGTGCATGAAGATCAGCGAGCGTTCGGCCCCGCTCAGGGCGGTTTCCAGCCAAGCGAGCTGCTCCGGCCGCAGGCGCCGGTCCGCGGTATCGACGAGCACGAGCCGCCAGCCGCCGACGTCGGCGTACGAATCGCCGGGACCGAAGACCGCGCGATAGAGGCTCTTGTCGCCGGAGCCGTTGGGCCGCGAGCGGTCGTGGTTGCCCTGCACCGTCAGGAGCGGCACGCGGACGCGCTCGTCGAGGAACCGGACGTGCGCGCGATAGTTGTCCACGGTGCCGCGACTGACGAAGTCGCCGAGCTGCACGACGACTTTCGCGGCCCCGGACTGGATGGAGGCGAGCTGGCGGGCGAAGGCGTCTTTGCCCGGCGAGAAGATCCGCTCCCAGGAGAAGCGGCCCGGCTCGGCGTCGCCGATGACCGCGATCTTAAACGTCGAGTCCCGCGCGACTGGAAGAATCCGCCCGGCCTGCGCGGCGTTCGACCAGCGCGCCCCGGCGGCCAGGAGATCCTCCGTCGGCGGCTCGGGCTTGGCGAGAGTCGAAAACAGCGGCGAGTCCGGACGAGAGAATCCCGGAGGCACGGGCGGCCACGCCGCGGGCTCGGCCGCCCAAACGGCCAGCGCCAGCGCGGCCGGCAGGATCATCGCGTCACCTCGTCGCGAACCTTGGGATCGATTTTCGCTTTCCGGCCCATCGCCGCCTCCCGCAAGCGCGATTCTGCAATAAGCCCTCGCATCGGGGCAAGCGCGGCCGCGGGACGTTTTTGTAAGATCGGTCCATGTCCAATCAGCCCCCGCCGCAGGAACCCCAGATCCAGATCGAGGTGGACGACGCGGTCAGCCGCGGCGTCTACAGCAACCTCGCGCTGATCGCGCACTCGGAGACCGAGTTCGTGCTCGATTTCATCTTCCTCCAGCCCCAGAACCCGAAGGCCAAGGTGCTTTCCCGGATCGTCTCCAGCCCCGGGCACGCCAAGCGGCTGCTTTGGGCGCTCAAGGACAACATTGAAAAGTACGAGGCCCGTTTCGGCCCGATCCGCGCCGGCGCGCCCAACGAGACCCCGGACAAGGCCCCCGGCTTCTACCAGTAAGACGATGGCGCGCGTCGAGATCCTCTGCGTCGGCTCCGAGCTCTTGTCGGGGAAAGTGAACACCCACATGAGCTTCTTCGCGCCGTTTCTGAGAGGGCTCGGACTGAGCATCGGGCGCGAGACGTCCGTCGGCGACTCCGTCGCCGAGATTCGCGAGGCGGTCGAAAGCGCGTTCGCTCGCGCCGACGTGCTTCTAATCACCGGCGGACTCGGGCCCACCTTCGACGACCTCACTAGAGAAGGCGTGGCCGAGGCGCTGGGCCTGCGGGTCACGTACCGTCCGGAGATCTTCGAGGGCATCAAGAAGCGCTTCCTGAAATACGGCCGCCGCGTGCCCGACGAGAACAAGCGGCAGGCGATGGTAGTCGAGGGCGCGACGGTGCTGCCCAACCGCTTCGGCTCCGCTCCGGGACAGAGGATCGTGAGGGGAAAGAAGGCGGTCTTCCTTCTGCCGGGCCCGGGCTCCGAAATGATCCCGATGATGCGCGATCAGGTCGCGCCGTATCTGCGGAAGTCGTACTCGAACGGCCGCACGGCGTCGAAGACGATCCTGCGCCTGTGCGGCATCCCCGAGTCCGCGGCCGACGAGAAGCTCGATCCCCTTTATAAAACGGCCCAACGGCGCGGAGTGGAGTTCACGATCCTCTCCGAGCCGGGCCTCGTCGACCTTCACATCACCGCGCTCGCGAAATCCAAGCGCGAGGCGGACAAGAAGGTCGCCGCCGCGGCCGCCGCCGCGCGCAAGCTGGTCGGCCGGTGGCAATTCGGCTCCGACGAAGACTCGCTCGAGTCCGTGGTCGGCCGCAAGCTCTTGTCCAAGCGCTGGACGCTCGCGATGGCCGAGTCCTGCACGGGCGGCCTCGTCTCGCGCCGGCTCACCCGCGTCCCCGGAAGCTCGCGCTACTTCCTGGGCGGCGTGGTCTGCTACCCGGACGCGGCCACGCTGCGCGAACTCGCCGTCCACCCCGACGTGATCCGGACCTTCGGGGCGGTCAGCTCGGAGTGCGCGACGGCCATGGCCGACGGCGCGCGCCGCCGGTGGGGCGCGGACTGCACCGTCTCGATCACCGGAATCGCCGGACCCGCGGGCGGGACGAAGGCCAAGCCGGTCGGCCTCGTCTGGTTCGCGCTCTCGATGAAGGGGGCGAAGACCCGCGCGCTGAAGATGCTGCTCCCCGGCGACCGGGAAGCGGTGCAGCGCCGCGCCTCGATCGCCGCCCTGACGCTCCTGCTGAGGTCCCTATGACGAAAGTTCCCTTCGCCGCCGCCATGAGCCGCCTCGGCACCGAGACGGCGTTCGAAGTGCTCGCGCGCGCCCGCGCGCTCGAAGCCCAAGGCCGCAAGATCGTCCACCAGGAGATCGGCGAACCCGACTTCGACACGCCGAAGAACATCCGCGACCGCGCGAAGAAGGCGCTCGACGAGGGCTGGACGCACTACGGCCCGTCGGCCGGCCTGCCCGAGGCGCGCGCCGCCGTCGCCGAGTACGTCGCGAAGTCCCGCGGCATCAAGGTCTCGCCCGAGGAAGTCTTGCTCGTGCCCGGCGGCAAGCCGGTCATCTTTTTCACGATCCTCGCGCTGTGCCAGCCCGGCGACGAGGTGATCTTCCCCGATCCGGGCTTCCCCATCTACGAGTCGATGATCCGCTTCGTCGGCGCGACACCGGTGAGCCTGCCGATCCGGGAGGAAAACGACTTCTCCGTCGATCCCGCGGACTTGAAGCGCCTGCTCAACCGGAAGACGAAGCTCGTCATCCTGAACTCGCCCGCGAACCCGACCGGCGGAGTCCTCACCGAGGACCACCTCGACAAGATCGTGAAGCTGCTCGCGAAGTTCCCGGCGGCCACCATCCTCTCCGACGAGATCTACTCGCGCGTGCTGTACTCGGGAGAGCATCGCTCCATCCTGTCGTACCCGGGGATGAAGGAGCGCTGCGTCCTTCTCGACGGCTTCTCGAAGACGTACGCGATGACTGGTTGGCGGCTGGGCTACGGCGTCGCGAACAAGACGCTCACCGCCGCGATGGCGCGCCTGGCGACCAACTGCCACTCCTGCGCGCCGTCGTTCGTGCAGATCGCCGGCGTCGAGGCGCTGAAAGGGCCTCAGCGGGACGTCGAACTGATGGTGGCGGAGTTCAAAAAGCGCCGGGACGTCATCGTCGACGGGCTCAACGACATCCCCGGCGTCTCGTGCAAGCGCCCCGAAGGCGCGTTCTACGCTTTTCCCAACATCAAGGCGACCGGGTTTTCCTCGAAGGAGCTGGCCGACCTGCTGTTGGACAAGGCGGGCGTCGCCGCGCTCTCGGGCACGTGCTTCGGGGCGGGGGGAGAGGGCTACCTGCGCTTCTCCTACGCGAACTCGATCGCCGAGATCCAGAAGGCGCTGAAACTGATGCGCGAGCTGCTAGCGTCGGTGCCGTCGGTACGCCGCTAGATACGGCTTCAGCGGAAAGAAGAGCGGCACGCAGCAGCCGTAGCGGTGCGCCTCGTCGGCGGCGGCTCCCACGCCGAGCGTCTTCGAGACGACGCGCTGGGCCGCGACCGCGGTCCCCGTCCGGTCCCGGCCCCGGCGGCAATGGACGAGCGCCGGCTGATTCGCCGGGTCCTCGATGATGGACAAGACGCGGTCGAGGTCCTTGAACTTCGGCGACACGATCCCGCTCATCGAAACGTGGTGGACCGTCATCCCAAGCCGCTCGGCTTCCTCTCTCTCTTCCTTCGAGATCCGGTTGCGCAGGGAAACGATCGTCTTCACGCCGAGCGCGCGCAATTGCGCGAGTCCCTCGCGGTTCGGCTGGCCGGAGCGATAGAGCCCCGGGTGCACCATGTGAAAGTTGGGGAGCGCCTCGGGCCCGTCGATGTCGAAGCTGTCCTCGTCGGAGTCCTCGTCGAACGAGATCCAGCGGGCGCGGTCCCCGATCGTGGCGAGCTCCTCGGAGACGGGGGGAAGCGCGGGCTGAGCGACGGCGGAAAGAACCGCGAGCAGCGCGAGCCGGACCGGAAGCATCGAGCGCGCATCTTACCAAATCCTCTATAATCCGCGCGTGGCGGAGATCGCGCTGTTCCTCTTGGCGCTCGCGGCGCTCACCGTGGGCTGGATCAACGAGGCGAACCCGAAATCCGGACTGCCGAAGCTGCACGTCCCCGACCTGTGGACGCTCTCGGGCAACGTCACGCGAGGGCAGTACCTCGCGTGGGGCCTCCTGCTCTTTTCGCTGAAGCTGAACCTCGACCGCGCGCTCGTCGTCATCGGCTTCAAAGGACATTGGACCGCGCTCCATTATCTGGCGCCCGGCTACGGCGCGGCGCTCGGCGGAGAGCCGCAGGCGCGCTCCATTTTCATCTGGCTGTCGGCGATCGCGCTGCCGTTTCTGTGGGCGGGCGCGGCTCTGACGCTGAAAAGGCTGCGTTCGGCGGGCCTGCCGCTGTGGCTCGTCGCCCTCTTCCCGGTACCCGCCGTCAACCTGCTCTTCTTCCTCGTGCTCGCGACCGTGCCCGAGAGCCAGGGCGTCGTGCGCGTCGACGAACGGCCCATGGGATTGGCGCGCTGGCTCCCGGAGCAGCCCGTCGGCGCCGCGTTCGCCGCGATCGTTCTCACCGCGGGAGCCGCCCTCCTGGCCACGGTACTCTCGATTTCGGCCTTCCAGGTCTACGGCTACGGACTCTTCGTCGGACTGCCGTTCTGCCAGGGACTCGGCGCGGCTCTGCTGTACGGATTCCACCGGGAGCGCGGGCTGAGGGAGTGCCTGACCGTCGCGCTCACGTCGACCGCGATCCTCGGCGCCGCGCTGCTGATCGTCGCGATCGAGGGGGCGTTCTGCATCGCGATGGCCGCTCCCATCGCGCTACTGATGTCGGCGGTCGGAGCCTATACCGGCTATCGCATCCAGCGAGGACTTTGGACCGCGAACAAGGGATTCGCCGCGCTCGCCGTGCTCGCGCTCGGG
>JACRDR010000504.1 GCA_016212845.1 Elusimicrobiota bacterium | reverse complement strand
GATAGCGGCGGTCGGGCTCGGGCGAGGCGTCTTCCTTGAGATCGGCCGGAGCCGTTTCTTCGTCCTCGGCGGCGGGAGACGCCTTCACGGTGTTGGCGACCGGGTCCCAGTCGAGGTGAGGCTTGTTCACGACGGCGGCGGGGATCGTCTGCGTGACGATGCGCTCCATCACCTTGAGGATCAGGCGCTGCTTCGGGAGCGCGGTGGCCGGCTCGCCGTAGGACGCCTTGATCTCGTCCCGCAGGTTCCAGTGCGACAGGAGCCGCTTCTTCGGCGGGAAGAGCCGCTCCCCTTTCGGGCCGACGACGTGGTGCATCCAGATGTTGTAGTCGGCGATGTAGTGGTCGGCCTGGGCGTAGGCCTCCGCGATGGCGAGGCTGACGTCGGCGGGCACGCGCTTGGAGAAGCGCGAGGTGAGCCGCGCCTCGGCCCACTCGCGGCGGGTCCACTTCGGGCCTTTCTCGAGCCGCTCGTCGAGCGTGGTGAGGGGGAAGTTCAGGAGCGCGACGAAGGCGAGCTTGTTGCCGAAGAAGTCCTCGGTGACGTGCGCCGAGGCGTCGTAGCCGGCGAACGTCTCGTCGACGGGGAGCATCGTCCCGATGTCGAGATCGGCGCGCTTCTTTAGGCTCACCGTGATCAGGTCCATGTGGCCGTCGATCTGCTCGAGAAGGTCCTGGTAGCGCTCGAAGAGGCCGTCGAGCGTCGCCGGGTCCATGGCGAAGTTCGCCTTGGCGAACTCAGCGAAGTCTCCGTCGGACTCGCGCCAGAGCGAGGCGGCCTGCTTTAAGCCGCGCGCGAGGCGGGCCTTGCCGGCGTCGTCGAGCTTGGGGGCGAGCTCCGCCTCGACCTTGGCCGTGTCGGGCGGGGCGGCGAGAACGGGAACGGAGAAAGACAGCAGGGCGCATACGAGGAGATGTCGCATGCGCGTGAGACTATCAAAAAACGTCAGCCGGCGGCTTGGGTCGCGGGGCCCACGACGTGCCAGAGCTCGGCGGCGCGCTGCTTGAGCTTGCGCGCCAGCGCGTCGTTCGGGTAGAGGTCGACGCGCGCGGCGATCAGTTCCCGGAGCTTGCCGAGCTTGCGCAGCGACCGCGGGTGGCGGCGCGCCTGCGAGATGAACGCGGCGTACTCGGCCGGCGAGGCCTCGATCAGCAGGTAGCGCCAGTTGATGAGGTCGGAGGCGGTGAGGTCGACGTCGATGAGAGCGGTGGTGAGCTCCTGGCGGTGCGTCGCGGGGGACAAGTACGTTCCGAAGAGCCAGTCCATCGCGGGATGGACGAACGTGAAGTTGTAGCGCTGGTCCCAGTGATGGAGGATGTGGATCTCCTCGAGCCAGTGGAAGTAGTCCTTATCGGCCCACGGGTGGTCGGTCTCGTGGAACCGGGAGTGCGTCTTGTCGATGATCTCCTTGGCGTAGAGCGCGATCGCGATCACGAAGGAGATCGAGCCGACGGTGAATCCCTTCGACAGGAAGTTGGCGGCGAGGGTGAGCAAGGCGGGCGCCACCCAGCTCCACGCGATGCCGGGCTCGGAGGCGACGTAGTCCACCGGCCGGCGGTAGAACCGGCCGATCGGGTAGAGAATCATGTGGTGGATCCAGTGGAACATCTGGTTGCGCCGGAAGACTTGCGCCCGCCGGGTGAACCAGCCCAGATGCTGGAAAAAGCGGTGGTAGGCGTAGCCGAAAGCCTCGACGAGGAGCACGGCGCGAAGCCCGTAGACGAGCGGCACGAGGCCCCAGTCGAGCAGCCGGCGGTCCCCTCCCGCCGCGGCGAGCTTTTCCACCAGCAGGGCGCTCCAGGGCTCGCACCAGCCCGCCCATAGGAGGGCGGAGATGCCCAGGACGGTCCAAGCGCGCCACAGCGCCCGGGTGACGGGGCGGGGGGCGGGGCGGATCGCCGCCTCGTAGAGCGCCATCTGGGAGCGGATGGAAGGGACGGAACGTTGCTTGTGCTCATCCATGGAAGTAGCCTCTTTTCTAACTGCTAGAATGAGTCTAGTTAAATTCGTAGGGGGGATGGAAATGCCCGAAGGTGACAAGGTTTTGAAGCCCGGAAGCCCCGAGCGCCCCTTGCGCGTGGCGATCGTCGGATCCGGCCCCAGCGGCTTCTACGCCGCCGAGTCCCTGCTCAACGCCAAGGACTTGAGCGTCCAGGTCGACATGTTCGACCGCCTCCCGACCCCCTACGGCCTCGTCCGCGGCGGCGTCGCCCCCGACCACCAGAAGATCAAGAACGTGGTCATGGTCTACGAGAAGATCGCCGCCCGCCCGACCTTCCGCTTCTTCGGCAACGTCATGCTCGGCCGCGACCTGACCGTCGAGGACCTCCGCCGGCACTACGATCAGATCGTCTACGCCGTCGGCAACGAGAGCGACCGGCGGCTCAAAGTCCCCGGCGAGGATCTCAAGGGCAGCCACTCCGCCACCGCGTTCGTGGGCTGGTACAACGGTCATCCCGACTGGCGCTCGCAGGACTTCGATCTCACGCAGACCGCCGCGGCCGTCATCGGCATCGGCAACGTGGCCGTCGACGTCACCCGCATCCTGGCCGAGGACGTCGACGTTCTCGCCAAGACGGACATGGCGGAGCACGCGGTCGAGGCCTTGCGCAGCAGCAAGGTGAAGACCGTCTGGCTCCTCGGACGCCGGGGCCCCGCTCAGGCGGCGTTCTCGCCCGCCGAGCTCAAAGAGCTCTGCGAGCTGCACTCCACCGACCTCGTCGTGCGCCCGGAGGACCTCACGCTCGACGAGGTCTCGAAGGCCGCGCTCGAGAAGGATCCGGAGGGCAGGAAAAACTACGACCTGCTCGTCGAGCAGTCGAAGAAGGGCGAGGGCTCGCACGAACGAAAAATCCGGCTGCTTTTCTGTGTCGGGCCCGCCGAGCTCATCGAAAAGAACGGGCGGGTCGGACAGCTCAAGCTCGACGTCAACGAGCTGACCCCCGACGGCAGGGGCGGCATCAAGGCTAAGGCGACCGGCAAGACGATGACGATCGACGCCGGCCTCGTGTTCCGGTCGGTCGGCTATCACGGCATCCCGATCACCGGCGTGCCGTTCGACGAGAAGTCCGGCCACATCCCCAATAAGGACGGGCGGGTGCTCGACCCGCAGGGCGCGGTGCTTCCCGGCGCCTACGTCGTGGGCTGGGCCAAGCGGGGCCCCTCGGGCCTCATCGGCACCAACCGCGCCGACTCGGTCGCCACCGCCAAGTGCATGCTCGAGGACGTGCCCGCGCTGCCTCCGGGCGACGCGGAACAGCGGACCGCCGAGGCCGCGCTCGCCGTCGTGAAATCCAGGCAGCCCGACTTCGTCTCCTTCCAGGACTGGAAGCTGCTCGAGAGGCTCGAGCTGTCCCGCGGCCAGAAGAAGGGCAAGATCCGCGAGAAGTTCACGACGGTCGCGGAGATGATCGCGGCGATCAAGAAAGCGAAGACCGAAGCGCTGGTCGCGAAGTAATCAGCGGACTCCGGCTTTCCGGATGACGTCGCCCGGCGTGAGCTGGTCGACGACGTCCATGCCGCCGACCACGCGCCCGAAGGCGGTGTAGCGTCCGACGAGGTGCGGGGTCGGGACCACCGAGAAGAAGAACTGGCAGCCGCCGGTGTCTTTGCCCGCCTTGGCCATGCCGACGGTCCCCCGCGCGAACTTGAGCGGGCCGATCTCGTCCCGCAGCGAGTAGCCGGGGTCGCCCCAGCCCGTGCCGCGCGGGTCGCCGCCCTGCACGACGAAGTTCGAGACGACGCGGTGGAAGGTCTTGCCGTCGTAAAAGCCCCGTCTGACGAGCTCGAGGAAGCTCGCCGCGTGCACGGGCGCGACGTCGGTCGCGAGCTGGATGAGGATCACGCCCTTCTCGGTCTCGAGGGACACGAGCGCCTCGGCGGGAGGCTCGGCCTTCACGAACGCTTCGGGCGAACCATGGCCCGCGGCGCCTTTCGCCTCGACCTTCAGCGCCTTCGCGGCCTTGAGCCTGACCGAGTAGGCGGGGTCCTTGAGCATCTCGCGCAGCAGCTCGTTCGGCGCCGGATCCTTCGACAGCTCGGATTGATGCGCGGCGGCGTCGACCGCGCTCTCGCGCAGTTCCACCCAGTCTCGGCCCATGGAGTTTCGGTACGCCTTCTCGACGGCCTTCGTCAGCTCGGGCGTCTTGCGCTTGGAGACCGCCTCCATCGCGGTGCCGCGGAGCTCCAACGGCGAGGCCGGGTCGGAGAGCGCCACAGATAGGGCTACGTCCGCGTCCTTTTCCGGGTGCTCGGCCAGAGCTTCGAGGGCGGAGGCCCGCACGCGCAGGTCGGCGTCGCTCAGGCACTGCTCGAGGAGCTTGGCGCCGGACTTCAGCGCGCCCGCGGCGGGGCAGGCGCGCAGCCGGATGAGCGGATCCGGGTCGCGCACGAGCTTGGCGAGTTCCGCTTCGTAGCCCTCGCCCTTGCGCTTGGCGAGCGAGGCGATCGCCTCGGCGCGCACGAACGAGGAGCGGTCCTCGGCGAGCGTTTCCAGGAGCTTGAGGTCGCCGCCGTCCTCGGCGAGCGCGGACGCGGCCGCCGCGCGCACGTGGACGGAGGGATCGCGGACGAAGGAATCGTCGAGGCGCGTCAAACGGCCGGACTTCTTGGCGAGCAAGACGGCCTCGGTCCGCACTTTCTCGTCGGGGTCCTTGAGCGCGTGCGTGAGCGGTTCCTCGGGCGCCTTCGTCTCGAGCTGCGCGAGCGAGCGCAGCGCGAACAGGCGGACGTTGGCCGACTCGTCCTCGGCCGCGCGCGCGAGGTCGGCGGCGGCCGACGGCTCGGGGAAGCGGCTGAAGGCGTCGACGGCGCGCCAGCGCGTCTCGGCGTCGGGGTCGTCGAAGGCGTCGATGAGAGCGCGCACGGTCGTCGTCGAGTAGGCGTCCATGCGCTTTAGGTAGCGGAGGCGAAATAGCGCGGTCACCGCCTCGCGGCGGACCATCGCCTCGGGGTCGGCGGTCCACGACGCCAGCCTCGGCTCGAAGTCCTTGCCGCCGAGTTTGCCCAGAGCTTCGATCGCGGCGGCCTTCACCGCGGGTTCGGAGTCGGCCGCGGCGGGGATGAGATCGGCGGCGATCTCGGGGGCCGCCGGCTCCGGCTCGTCGATCCAAAGCTGCCCGAGCGCGAACGCCGCCTCGTAGCGCACCGGGGCGTCGGGGTCGCGGAGCGTCCGGCGCAGCGCCGGGGCGTAGAGCTTCGAGCCCGCGCGGCCCATCGCGGCGGCCGCCTGGGCGCGCGGCCCCGCCTCGCGGGAGGCGAGCGCGGCCTGCAGCGCGGTGGATTTCGGCGCGCGGGCGTCGGCTTCCCTGCGGAGCGCCAGGGAGTCGGTCGCGACGCCGCAGCCGGAGGCGAGGCAGGCGAGCAGAAGGAGCCTTCGCATGTCGGGCTATTCTACTCGTGGGGGAGCGTAGACGCTACGTCAGAAGATTTTAGGGCCGATGAAGGCGACCGCGACGCTGATCACCAGGCCGGCGAGCAAGCCGAAGAGGCCGCCGCCCAGCGCCAGCGAGGCGAGGCCGCCCGCGAGCGCGCCGCCGATCTGCCACTTGTGCTTATTGAGGAAGCCGCCGATCCCGCCGCCTTCCTTCTCTTCCGCCTCTTTCGGGGCGGGGACGTCGGGCGCGGTTTTGCGGAGAGAGGGGGAGGGCGCGGCGACGCCGGGCCGGGCGGTTCCCGGGCCGGACGCCGTCACCGAGGAAGCCTCGGCGGTCGTGATGCGGGAATTCTCGAAGACGCTTCCCATCGCGGCGGGGGCGGTCTCGGACATGCGGTCGAGGGAGCCCCGGACGGGGCAGCGGCCGGAAGCGCAGCCCGAGACTTCGGCCCGCGCGGCCGCGGAAAGCCCCAAAACGAGGGCGGCGGCGACGAGAACGGGCCGGGTGCGCATACCCTAAGAATGGGCCCGGCGGCTTCGCTTTCCCTGAGCCTATAGTCCCCTTTTCGCCGGGCCCAAAGGGCCTATACGCTCCGGAGCCGTCCAAATCGCTACAATGGACGGCGATGGAACGGCTGGATTTCCGCGAACGCGTCGCCAAGCTCCTGGCCTATACCGCCGACAAGGCGCCGCAGACCGCCGGGATGCTGCGCGCTCTCGAGGCGGACTTGGCGAAGGAAACCGGCTGGTTCGGCCGGCTCGCCGCCGCCTGGAAGGGACGGGCGTTCGGGCCCTCCTACGAAGCGCCGCTTCTGCTCTTGGCCGCCCTCCACCGGGAGGCGCTCGCGGGCCGCGCGCCCGCCCTCGCGAAGACGTTCCCGAGCTGCGGCGGGACGGAAAAAGGCGCGGGGCCGGCGGCGCTCGCTTTTCTCGATAAAGCTTCCGCCTCCTTCTTCGAGGCGCTCGCGGGAGAGAGCCTTCAAACCAACGAGCCCGCGCGGTCCGCCGCCTGGCTCCTGCCGGCGTGCGCGGCGTTTTTGACGCGAAACCTTCCCTTTCATCTGGTCGAGCTCGGGACGAGCGCCGGGCTCGTGCTCGTGGGCGACTACCTGCCGCGCTCGACCAAGCTCGCGCTCGCCGGGGGCGACGACGCGGAGGAGCCGCCGCGCTGGCGCGACTCTCCGTATCCGGTGCTTTCGCGCCACGGCCTCGACCGGCGGCCGCGCCGCGTGTCGAAGCCCGAGGACGTCCTCTGGCTCAAGGGCTGCGTGTGGCCGCACGATCTCGAGCGCCTGGGCCGCCTCGAGAAGGCCGCGGCGCTGTTCGCCGCGCTCGAGAAGGAGCCGAGCGGTCCGCGCCTGCGCGAGGCGTCCTTCGCCGAGATGCCCGCCTGGATCCAAGCGAACCTCAAGCCGCACCCCGAGGAAGGCCTGCTCGTCTTGAACGCCCAGGCCGCCGATTTCCTGAGCGCCGCCGAGTACGAGGCGCTGAAAGACGGGCTCGGCGCGGCGCTGAAGTCCTGGGGCGAGCGCGGCCTTTGGATCGAGCTCGAGCTGCCGCGGGGTTCCGACGGCGAGCACGAGCTGCGCGCGCACCGCTGGATCGGCCCGCGCTTCGAGAGCCGTCTCCTCGGCCGCGCCGACAGCCACGCGAAGACCCTCCGCGTCGAGCCCGGCTGGGATTTTCTGCGGCCTCTGGGTCCCGTCACCGGCCCGCGCATCACGCGGGAAGAGCCGCCCAAGCAGCTTCAGCCCGGCCTGTACCGATTCCCCGGAGGGAACTCATGATCCGAGCCTTGCTTCTCGTCCTCGCCTTCGCCGCGCCCGCGCGCGCGGAGGGCTGGGAGCCCTCGCTCCCCAAGGTCCTCGCCGCCGCGAAGAAGTCCGGCAAGAGCGTCATCGTCGATTTCACCGCCCCGTGGTGCTACTCGTGCTACTATATGGAGAAGAACGTCCTCGACCGCGCGTCTTTTTGGGACGTGGCGCGCGGGCTCGAGCTCGCGCGCGTCGACGTCGACCAGCCCGAAGGGCTCGCGCTGAAAGCGGCGCATCAGGTGCGCTTTCTGCCGACGTTCCTCGTGCTTGACTCGAAGGGCAAGGAGCTCGGCCGCATCCTCGGCGAGCAGCGCGAGGCGGACTTCGTCGCGGCGCTCAAGGGGTTCCTCAACGGCGGCAAGCCCGCGCCGGAGGACGAGGCGATCCACGCGGTCGAGCGGGCGCTCCAGCGCGACGACCTCCCGGGAGCGGCCGCCGCGCTCGCCAAGCCCAAGGGCGAGCTCGCGAAGTCTCTCGCTGTCCGGTCCGATTGGAAGCGGCTCGGCCTGCGCCTAAGTCTCAAGAAGAAGCCGTCCGCCGCCGACCTCCAGGCGATAGTCGAGCTCAACGACGGCTGCGAGCTCGCCTACGATCTGGACGCGGCCTTCAAGGCGGAACTGCCGAAAGACGCGCTGGCCGGTCTGCGCAAGAAGCTGGACGCGTGGTACGAGCGCCGGTATTGGGTGCCGCGGCGCGACCGCTGCGCGGACTTCCGCTCCGGGGTCGAAAGCATGGCCGAGTACTACGAGCGCGCGGGCGATCCGGCGGCGAAGGCGGCCACGCTCGATCGCGCGGCGACCCTGATCTCCTCCGAGTCCGACCGCATGGGCCTGGGCGCCGACCGTAATTTGGACGACGACCGGCGCTTTTTCCTGGACGCGGCCGGCAAGGACGCCGAGCTCGAGGCGCTTTACCCGCGGCTGGTGGAGACCTACCCCGCGGACTACGTGTACGCGCAGCGCTTCGCCAAATGGCTCGCCGCCAAGGAGCGGTGGGCCGACGCCCTGCCGTGGAGCGAGAAGGCCTCCAAGCTCTGCTATGGGGCCAACCGCCTGTCCGTCAACAAGACGCAGGCCGAAATCCTCGACAAGCTGAACCGCCGCGCCGACGCCGCGGCGATCCTCAAGCGCGAGATCAAGACGTATTCGGCCAAGTTTCCCAAGGAAGTGAAGCCTCTCGAGGACTTACTCGCCGTCCTTTCAAAAACGAAATAAATACGAAACAGCTCGCGGGCTAGAATCACTGTATGGCCCACTACGTGAGCAGCTTCGGCACCCTGGCGGCTTGCTGCGGCCACATCCCCGGACGCGAGTCGTTCTGCCTTTCGATGGCGGCCGTCGGCGTCGTCTGCCTGGCCGTCGCGATGGCGCTCGTGCTGCGCTCCAGTGGCGTGGACGCGCTGGTCCCCGTCCGGCTCGACGACTAGGCGCTGACCGCGCCTGACTCGCCGAGTCTGGAATGGGCCTATTTACTCGGCAATACTGAAAACAACCATGACCCGCTTCGTGTCGAGCTACTCCGCGATCGCCGACGCCTCCGGCAACCTGGTTCCCTATCGAGACAGCATCGTTTTCGCCGCCGCGCTCCTGGCGATGTTTTGCCTGGGCGCCGCGATCCGCGTCTGGATCTCGTCCCGCCGCATGGGCTGGATCCCCCGCCTCAACGTCGAAGATTAGTATCCTCCCGGCGTGAACACGGACGAAGCGTATCGTGTCCTCGGCCTTTCCGCGCCCGCCAGCGCCGACGCGGTGAAGAAGGCCTATCGCCGGAAAGCCCTCGAGAGCCATCCCGACCGCTGGACCGACCCCGCGGACAAGGCCTTCCACGAGAGGCTGTTTTTGGAGGCGAAGGAGGCCTACGCCAAGCTCCGGGCCGAGGGGTACCCCGAACTGCCAGAGGAGGCCGCGGTCGCGCCCGACTACACTCCCAAGACCGCGGGCCGGAGCTTCGCGCCCAAGGAGATGGAAGATGTGGCGGCTTCCGAGAAGCTTGGCCTCCGCGTTGCGTGGAGCGTGGAAAGCATCGTCTTGTGGGGCGTCGTGCTTCCGGCTTCGGCGATCGCGCTGGTCTATTTTGTAAAAGTACTGATCGGCCTCATCCGAGGCTAGGAGGAAGGATGAAGAATTGGATCATGGCTCTCGCCGCCGCGGTCGTCCTGGCGCCGTTCGCCTGGGCGGGCGACAAGCACGAGGGCAAGGGACACGGCGACCACCACGAGCACGCGGCGGCGGGCGCGTCCCATACGATCGAGGGCAACATCGTCGATATGGCCTGCTACATGAGCCACGGCGAGATGGACGCCGAGCACAGCAAGTGCGCGAAGGCGTGCGTCGCCAAGGGCATGCCCGCGGGCATCCTCGGCGCCGACGGCGTGCTGTATCTCCTTCTCGAGAACCACGAGAACCCGAAGGCCTACGGCGCGGTGAAGAAGCTCGCCGGCGAAAAGGCGAAGGTCACCGGCTCGGTCGTCGAGAAGAACGGCATCAAGGGCTTGGTCGTCAGCGGAGCCGAAAAGGCGAAATAATGCGCTGGTACCTGCTGCACCCGGCGGTCGTTCATTTTCCGCTGGCGCTCCTCCTGGCCGGAGGCGCGGCGCGCGCGCTCAGCGTGTCGCGCCGCGCCCCGGCCTGGCTGGAGGACGCGACCGCCTGGACTCTTTGGCTCGGGACCCTGGCGGCGTGGGCGGCGGTGATCCTGGGCCACGTCGCCGAAGACAGCGCGCCGCACGTCCCCGGCGCGTGGCGCGTGCTCCACTCCCACGAGGAAGCGGCGACCTGGGCCGCGGGGTTTTTCACCGCCCTGTCCGCGGCGGTATTTACGCTGCGCCGCAAGAACTGGCCGGGCAAGTTCTCGCGCGAGGCGGTCGTCTTGGCGTGGGTCTTCGGCCTGTCGATCCTGCTTCGGACCGCCTACCTCGGCGGGGAGCTCGTCTTCACCCACGGCATGGGCGTGGGCTCAGTCGAAGAAGCCGTCGAGAAACCGCTCGATCAGTAAGGGCAGCGCCTCCGCGTAGCCCCCTTCCAAGACCGCGAAGCGAGGGAGCTTCGTCTCCGCGAGCATTTTCCCGATCCGCTTGTAGGTCGCGGCGTCGAGCTTGAGCTGCGCGATCGGGTCTTCCTTGTAGGTGTCGAAGCCGGCGGACACCGCGAGGAGATCGGGCTTCGAGTTCAGGACCTCGTGCAGCGCGCCTTCGAGGGCCTTCAAGTACTGCGTCTCGTGGGTGCCCGGCGGCAGCGGGATGTTGCGGCAATTGCCGCGGCTCTTGAGCCCGCTGCCGGGGTACAGCGGAACCTGGTGGAGCGAAACGAAGGTCACGTTCTCCCGGCCGAACGCCCAGGCCTCGGTCCCGTCTCCGTGATGGACGTCCACGTCGACGATCGCGACCTTCTTGCCGGGGATGCCGGCGACCGCGATCGCGAGGTTGTTGTAGTAGCAGAAGCCCGCGACCTTCTCGGGCGCCGCGTGATGGCCCGGCGGGCGCATGAGCGAAAACGACGGCTCGCCCTTTTCGGCCCGCCCGGCCGCCGACAGCGCCCCGGCGAGGCTGGTGCGGGCGATCGCGTCGATCTGCGGATAGAAGGCGGTGTCGGCGTCGCGGAAGGTGCCCTTCGCGACCGTCTCGAGGTGGCGCGGGGTGTGCACGCGCAGGAGCTCGGCGTCCGCGGCCGGCTTCTCGGGAGGCAGGAGCGCGTGCCCGGCGGCCTTCAGCCGCTCGGCGGACTTCGAGACTCGGAACGGGGCCTCTGGATGCCCGGGCGTGTGGTAGCCCGTGACGGAGGGGTCGGTGAACACGGCCATGGGGGAGATTCTAGCCTTTGGCGAAAGTGATATAAAACGCCCGATGCGCGCCCTCCTCCTTCTCGCGTGCTTGACGGCTTGGCCGTCGAGCGCCGCCGACATGGAGCGTCCTCCGGCGGTCGCCGGGCGCTTCTACACCAACCACGCGGCGACGCTGATCAAGCAGGTCGACCATTTCCTCGAAATAGGCAAACCGGGGAATATCTCCGGGAAGGTGTTGGCCCTGCTGGTGCCCCACGCCGGGATCGAGTTCTCCGGCGAGGCGGCGGCGACCGCCTTCAACGCGGTCGACCCCGCGGACGTCGAGACGGTGCTGATGATCGGCACCGCCCACTACACTCCGGTCGAAGGCGCCGCGGTGTTTCCCGGCGCCTACGTGACGCCGCTCGGCCGCGTCGAATACGACCGCAAGCTCGGGACGGCGCTCCTCGAGCACGACGTCATCCGCGTCATGCCCGACGCGCATGATCGCGAGCACTCGATCGAGGTGAACGTCCCGTTCCTCCAGCGCAGGTTCCCGAAGGCCAAGCTCGTGGCGCTCGTCATGAACGCCGAGGACCTCCCTACCGCCGAGAAGGTCGGCGAGGCGTTGGCGAAGGCGGTCAAAGGACGGAAGGTGCTCCTCGTCGCCTCCTCCGACCTATCGCATTACCCGCCCGGCGACGTCGCCGACCGCGTGGACCCGACGACGCTGCACGCGATGGGCAGCCTCGACCCCGCGTTCTTTTACGCGACGAACCGCTTCCTGATGGCGCGCGGCCTGCCCGAGCTCAAGTGCACCTACTGCGGCGAGGGGGCGGCTACCGCGGTGCTCGCGGCGGCGAAGACCCTCGGCGCGGACCAAATGAAGCTGCTCAAGCGCTACAACTCGGGCGACTCGCTGACCGAGCACGTCTATCG
This sequence comes from Elusimicrobiota bacterium, assembly GCA_016212845.1. Lineage (GTDB taxonomy): Bacteria > Elusimicrobiota > Elusimicrobia > UBA1565 > JACRDR01 > JACRDR01. The sequence goes on along the minus strand of JACRDR010000504.1, from coordinate 2,183 downwards.
CGCCGTGGTGGGCTACGCCGCGGTCGCTTTTCTCAAGGACTCGGGCGCGCCCGCGCGCACCGCCTACGGCCTGAGCGACGAGGACCGAACGCTGCTGCTGAAGGAAGCGCGCGAGGCGCTGGCGCGCAAGCTCGACGGCAAGCCCGCCTTGGGCGTCGAGCTCTCGAGCCGTCCCGCGTTCAACTTGCCCGCCGCGGTCTTCGTGACGCTCGAAGGGCCGGGCGGCCTCCGCGGCTGCATCGGCACGACGGAGGCGAAAAGCACCCTGCTCGAGGCGGTGCGGACCTTCGCGGTCGAAGCGGGCTTTTCCGATTCGCGCTTCGCGCCGCTCGAGGCTTCCGAGTTGGCGGGACTGAAAATAGAGGTCTCGATCCTTTCGCCGCCGAAGCCGGTCGCCTCCGTCTCGGACGTCCTCCCCAAGCGCGACGGCGTCGTGCTCGAGCAAGACGGGCGCCGGGGCCTGTTCCTGCCTCAGGTCTGGGACACCCTGTCCGACAAGGACTCGTTCTTCGGCGAGCTGTGCGCCCAGAAGGCAGGCCTGCCGCGCGGCTGCGCGAGCGACCCCAAGACGAAGCTCTCGTCGTTTACCGTCGAGACGTTTAAGGACTAGGCGTCGGCGGGAGGAGCGGCGGTGCCGTTTCCGCCCCCGCTCCGGCGGCGGCGGCGGCGCTTGCGGCCTCCGCCCACGGGGGCGGAGACGGGAGTGGAGAGCAGCGCGAGCAGCTCCTCGCCGTAGAGCTCGCGCTTGCGCTCGCTGAGGGTGGAGAGCCAGGACTCCGCGTCGTGCGGGTTGCGCAGCGGCGCCTGGGCGATCTCGCGGAGATCGTCGGTGGCGAGGATGACGACGGTGTCGACGCCGCGATCCTCGGCCTTCTTCTTCCGCCACTGGCGCAGCGCCTCGTAGCGGTGCATCGTGACGGTGTCCCAGCGCCGGTTCGCCGGGCGCTCGGGCTCCTTTTCGATCGGCGCCTTCGCGAGGCCCGCCTCGATGATGTCGAGCAGCTCTTTGCCGAAGCGGTTGAAGAGATACGGCGTCATGCCGCGCGTCTTCTGCAGGCCGTCGAGATCGCGAGGCAGGACCTCGGCGAGCCGCACCAGCAGCTGCTCCGGCAGCACGCGGAAGGCGGCGCGGTCCATCTGCGCGGCGGTCTTCTCGCGGTAGTAGTAGAGCTCCTTGAGCACGGCCCGCTGCTGCGCGCTGATCGCGCGCGCGCCGGGCAGGCGCCAAAACGAATCGGGGTCGAACACGCGCTCGGTCGGCTGGACCCGCACGAGGCGGGCGAACTCGTCGTCGGCGTCGCCGTCTAAGTCGCGCTTGGTCAGCTCGCCGTGCAGGATGTCGCGCAGCTCGGAGAGGTAATGCGTGTCGAGGCGGGCGTACTCGATCTGGGCCGCGGTCAGCGGCCGCTTGCCCCAGTCGGAGCGCTGGAGCTTCTTGGAGAGGGTGACGTCGAAGTACTTCTGGATGAGCGAGGCGAGCCCGAGCTCCTTCGAGCCGAGGATGCGCGCGGCGATCATCGTGTCGAAAACGTTGTTTACCTCGAAGCCGTAGTCGCGCTTGAGGCAAAGGATGTCGTACTCGCCGGCGTGGAAGATCTTCTCTACCTTCGGATCGCGGAAGATCGCGCCTAAGGGGGAGAGATCGAGCACCGAGAGCGGGTCGATGACGAAATCGTCGGTCGCCGAGGAGACCTGCAGGAGGCAGACCTTCTCGTGATAGGAGTAAAAGCTGTCCGATTCGAGGTCGACCGAAATGCGGTCCATGCCCTCGAAATGGGCGGCCAACTGCTCCAAATCGGCGAGCGTTTCGATTACGGCTACGGGATGGTCTTCAGTTTCCAAACGGCTTACTCGCTTCTCGGCGGGAAGCGGGCCATCAGCTCTCTCGAGCGAGACTCGCTATCCGTGCGGCGCCGGGTCCCTTACGTCTCTTTTATGGAGCCCGGTCGCGCTCCGTCTTTAAATTATGGCGGGTCTATCTCGATAAGTCAACCCTGGGGACCATCCCCGGCTCGACTTATTTGCCGAAGAGGTCGCTCAGCTCTTTGGAGCGCTTGGTGGCGGTGACGACGGCGTCGATGAGGACGGTGCGCAGGCCCTTCGATTCGAGCTCGTGGACCGCGGCGATCGCGGTGCCGCCGGGGGTGGTGACTTCATCCTTTAGGATCGCGGGGTGCTTGCCG
>JACRDR010000503.1 GCA_016212845.1 Elusimicrobiota bacterium | reverse complement strand
TCGATGAGCGGCGCTCCGTCCTTCGCGACGGGAAGAGTGCCTCCCGCCCCGCGGCCCGTGTCGTGGGACCCGAAAGCCGCCGCCCGCGAACTCAAGGACCTGGCCGGCCGCTGCGACTCGGAAGCCGGCTGCCGCGCGCTCGAGCGGAAGCTCGACGCCCGGCTCGCCGAACTCCCCCAGCCCGACTACTTCTGCATGACGCGACACATCCTCGAGTCGGTCCGGCGCGCCGCGCGCCTCGCGCCCCTCCACGACACGGCCTCGCGAGCGAAAGGCCTCGAGTCGCCGTACGGAGTCTCCCGCCAGTTCATCAAGACGCAGCTTCTGTCCCTATCCCAAGCGTGGACGCTCGACGAATGGGCGGTCCCGGTTCAAGCGAAAGGCGTGCCCATCCTCTGCCGCGACGTCCCGCCGATCCCTTAGCCGTCGATCGTCCTCTTCGATCCGGCGGCCTCCGCCGAGCTTGGCTGGAAGCCTGGGCGCGATCGTCACTTCGACGCGATTCCTTCTTATGTCCCAAAGCATATAGCGCCCACACCGGAGCCGATTTCGGTTTGCCGGGGCGTTAGGAGGCCGCCGCCAACCGTTCGGCGGCGGCCGACGCTCGAGCGAGCCGCGCCCGGAGCGCGGCTCGCGTCCCCGGCAAACCGAAATCGGCGGAGGGACCCTAAGGCCGCAGGAGCTGGGGGATGCCGGAGCGCAGGAGGCGCGCGACCGGCCAGAGGCCCGAGAGCACGGTCGCCAGCATCGGGAGGAGCATCGCCTGGACGTAGTGGCGCGGCTGGATCTCGAGGAAGATCAGGAAGTGGCGCGTGATGCCCGGCCCCGGCGGCATCGGGATGCCGCCTCGAAGGATCGTCTTGTCCATCAGCACCGCGACCGCGATCCCGAGCGCGCCGCCGAGGACGCCGAGGAGCGCGTTCTCGCGCACCAGGATGCCGAAGAGACGGCGGCGCGGCTCGCCGTTGGCGCGCAGCGCTCCGACTTCCGGCGCGCGCTCGAGCATGCCGACGGTGATCGTGTTGAAGATGCCGAGCGCCACGATCAAGAGCATGATGAGCCGGATGAACGCGAACTGCGCGTCGAGGAAGTTCACCGCGTTCTTGTAGTAGACGGCGTCGAGCTCGTCGTAGGGCACGCGGTCGAGCTGCGGAAGCTTTTCCCCGATCGCCTTCGAAACCGCCGGCCACGCTTCGATGGAGTCGTTCTGCAGCGTGAAGAGTTCGACGCGGTCGGTCTTGAGGAGCTCCTGCGCGGTCTTGAGATCGACGCGGAACACGCCGCTGTCGAAGTCCTGCGCGCCGGTATGGAAGACGCCCGCGACTTTTACGCCGATGTCGTTGATGTCGCCGGTGACGGTCTGGCTCATAAGGCGGATCTCGTCGCCGGGCTTGGCGCCGAGGCTGTTGGCCAGGCCGCGGCCGAGCGTGACCTGCGCGGGCCCGGTGAGATCGCTTCCCTCCTCGAAGTTCATCGACGTGAAGAAGGCCGGCTCCTTCTTCCACTCGACGCCTTCGCCTTTGGCGGCCATGCGGACGGGGCCCTTCGTGAGGAAGCTGTAGAAGCTCGAGCGCGCGTAGACCTGCTTCACGCCGGGGATCGAGAGAAGTTCCTTCTCGACTTTGGCGGGATCCTTGATCCATTCCTCGCGCGGGTTGCCGTGCGCGCGGTCTCGATAGCCTTTCGGGAAGACCTGACCGTGGCCGTACCGGACGCGAATGACGTTCTCCCGGTACTGGTTCATGATGCCTTCGTTGAAGCCTTGGTAGATCAGAAGGCCGGCCGCGCCGAGACCGACGGTCGCCAAAGACGCGGCGGTGCGCCGCGGGTTGCGGAAAAGATTGCGCCAGCTCAGAAAGAAGAGGCCGCTCACGCCGCGACCCCGGGCTCGAGCCGCCCGTCCTGAAGCTTGAACGTCGTCTCCGCGTAGGAGACGAGGTGCATGTCGTGCGTCGCGAAGAGAAAGCTGACCTTCTCCTTGGCGCGCAAGTCCTGGAAGACCGAGATAATATCCTCCGCGGTCGTCCGGTCCAGATTGGCGGTCGGCTCGTCCGCGAGGATGACCTCGGGGCCCTTGGCCACCGCCCGGGCGATCGCCACCCGCTGGCACTGCCCGGAGGAGAGCTGCCCCGGCCGCTTGTGGCGGTGGTCCTTGAGGCCGACCAGTTCCAGCATCGCCGAGGCCCGCTCGAGCGCTTGGGAGCGCGAGCGGCCCAGGGTCCCCAGGAAATAGGCGGTGTTTTCGAGCGCGGTGAGCGTCGGGATCAAATGGAAAGATTGGAATATAAAACCTAGCTTTTTCAGCCTCAGGATCTCGAACTCGTCCTCGCTCAAATTCGAGAGGTCCTGGCCGGACATCGCGAGGGTCCCGCGGCTCGGCCGGTCGAGCAAGCCGAGGATATTAAGGAGAGTGGTCTTGCCGCTTCCGCTCGGTCCGACCAGGCAGGTGAAGGAGCCGGGCGGAATCGTCAGGTCGACCCCTTTGAGCACGGGGATTTCCTGGTCTTCTAGGCGGTAGGAGTAGTGGAGTCCCTGAGCTCGGTAAAGTGGGTCCATCGGTCCGCATCGATATAGCAAATGAGCAGATTCCTTTGATATACTCGGCCGTCGTGCGCGGTGCGTCAGCACCGGGAGAAAACATGAAACTAACGTCTACCCTCTTGGGTCTCGTTCTGACCCTGTCCTTCGTCAACGCGGGCTTTGCGTCCCAGCCCAGCCACGACTCGGACGTCGCCGAGTTCCAGACCATCGCCGGTGAGTACATGAACGCGATGAACAGCTACAACGTCGAGGCGATCGTTCCGCGCCTCGCGAACAAACTCGACCTCTGGATGCCGCTCGGAATCCAGATCAAGTCCGCGGACGAGTTCCGCAGCTACATGAAGGCCATGTCGAACAAGATCGGCATCGGCAAGGGCGGCACCTACCGGATCAAGACGCAGCCCAAGGCCACCGTGCGCTACTTCAAGGGCAACGACGACGCGTTCGTCGGCGGCACCATGGACGAGGAAGTGCAGGTCCTCGGCCAGACGCCCAAGGCCTACTCCTCCGCCTGGCTCATCCACCTCAAGAAGTCCCAGGGCGCGTGGAAGATCGTCGGCGGTACGCTCGACGCGGACCCGGCCGGCCAGAGCTTCACCGTCGCCGACATCAACGGCTGGAAGGGCGAGATCGAGACGGCCATGAAGGCTTCCGGCAAGTCGAAGGGCGGAAAGTAACCACCCCCTTCGTCTGAGGCAAGCGGGGGGAGGCTTCAGCCTCCCCCCGCTGTTTTTTCGCCGTGACCGTCGCCGAGAAGTGGTGGACGTACCAGCGCGAGCGCTTTCCCGTATTCGCGCATGGAACCCTCATCGCCGCGTTTTCGTTCTGCGCGGTGAGCTATTCCGCGCTCCTCCGCTCCAGCCCCTCGCTGCCCGCGTGGCCCGCGTTCGCGGTCGCGTTCGTCGCGTCCTTCCTCTCTTTCCTCATGCTGCGCATCGCCGACGAGTTCAAGGACTTCGAGGAGGACGCGCGGTGGCGTCCTTATAGGCCGGTGCCTCGCGGCCTCGTCACGCTGCGCGAGCTCGGCGTCCTCGGCGTGCTCGCGGCGGCGGCGCAGCTCGCGGCCTCCGCGATGCTCACGCCCCGGCTCGTCTTCCTGCTCGTGATCACGTGGGTGTATCTCTCGCTCATGAGCGTCGAGTTCTTCGCCCGAGCCTGGCTGAAGGCGCGGCCGTTCACGTACATGTGGACGCACATGATGATCATGCCGCTCGTCGATTTCTTCGCCACCGGCTGCGATTGGATGCACGCGCAGGCCGCCGTCCCCGCGGGGCTGCTCTGGTTTTTGGGCGCGAGCTTCTTCAACGGCGTGGTGCTCGAGATCGGCCGCAAGATCCGCGCCCCCGAAGACGAGGAGGAGGGCGTCGAGACCTACAGCGCGATCTGGGGCCGCACGACCGCGGTCGGCGCGTGGCTCGCCTCCATGGCGCTCGCGGCCGGGACCGCGGCGGTCGCCGCCTCGCGGATCCATTTCACCGTGCCGTTCGTGATGGTGCTCGGCGTCGCGTTCGCCGCCGCCGCCGCCGTCTCCTACTCGTTCCTCCGGCGGCCCGCGTCCAAGACGGCGAAGCTGATCGAGCACGTCTCGGCCCTTTGGATCATCTGCCTCTACCTCTCGATGGGAGCGCTCCCGCGGCTATGGCAGTAGCCGAACGCGAGACGTGGTTCGCCGCCGCCGGCGGGGCGGAGACGCTCGGCGGCAAGGGCGCGGCGCTCGCCGAGCTCGGCCGCGCTGGCTTCCCCGTGCCCGAGTGGTTCGCGATCTCGCCCGAGGCTTTCTACGCGTCCATATCCCCCGAGCGCCGCAAGCAGCTCGAGCGCGGCGACGCCGCGACCGCCCTCGAGGGGCTGGCGCTGGATTCCGCCGTCGAGGAAGCGCTCCACCTCGAGCTGCGCCGCCACTTCCGGATGGGGGTCAAGCTGGCCGTGCGCTCCTCCGCGGCGGACGAAGACGGCGCGCACCGCTCTTTCGCCGGACAGCTCGAGAGCTTCCTGAACGTGGACGCCGCGGACGTGCCCGCCGCGGTCGTGAAGGTTTGGCGCTCCGGCTTTTCCCCCCGCGTCCTGGCGTACCGCCGGGAAAACCGGCTGCCCGGGGCGGGACGCGCCCCGGCCGTGCTCGTGCAGCGCATGATCGACGCGCAGGCCGCGGGCGTGGCCTTCGGCGCCGATCCCGTCAGCGGCCGCCGCGCCGTCTGCGTGGTCTCCGCGGTCCGCGGCCTCGGCTCCGCGCTCGTCTCCGGAGACGTGGACGCGGACACGTTCCGCGTGGACCGGGCGGGCGTCGTGCTCGAGAAGACGCTCGCGTCGGCGGGCGCGCCGAGCCTCTCCGACGCGCAGGCCGCGCAGGTCGCCGAGCTCGCGCGGGCCGCGGGGCGACACTTCGGGACGCCGCAAGACGTCGAGTGGGCGCTCTGGGGCGGCGAGCTGCAGGTCCTGCAATCCCGCCCGATCACCGCGCTCGCCGGCCGGCCCGACCCCGACGGCCAGCTCAACCTCTGGGACAACAGCAACATCGCCGAGAGCTACAACGGCGTGACGACGCCGCTCACCTTCTCTTTCGCGCGCAAGGCCTACGAGGAAGTCTACCAGCAGTTCTGCCGCGTGATGGGCGTGCCGGAAGCCCGCATCGCCGCGAACGTCGCCGGCACGTTCCGCCGGATGCTCGGCCTCGTGCGCGGACGCGTCTACTACAACCTGATCAGCTGGTACCGAGTGCTCTCGCTGCTCCCCGGCTTCTCCGTGAACCGCAAGTTCATGGAGCAGATGATGGGCGTGAAGCAAGGCATCCCGGAGAGCGTCCTGGCCGAGATCGAGGCCGAGGGCCGCGTCTCGAAGTTCCGCGACGCTCTCGACCTCGTGGGCACGTTTACGGGCTCGATCCGGAATTACCGCGCTCTTGGGCGTTCGCGGGCGGAATTCTACGCCCGCGTGAACGCCGCGCTCGAGACCCCGAAGGTCCCGTTCGCCGACATGAGCCTCGACGAGCTCGCGCGCGTGTACCGCCGGATGGAGAAGGACCTCCTGACGCGCTGGGACGCCCCGCTCGTCAACGACTTCTTCGCGATGATCTTCTACGGCCTGCTCCGCCAAAAGTGCGAGGCGTGGTGCGGCGAGCCGAATCTGCAGAACGATTTACTGTGCGGCGAGGGCGGGCTCATCAGCGCCGAGCCGGCCAAGCGCGTGCAGAGGATGGCCGACCTCGCGAGGCCCCGCCCCGATCTCGTCGACGCGCTGTGCGGCGCCGACGCCGAGCGCGTGAAAGCGCTCGCCGCCGAGGTCCCCGCGCTCGAGAAGATGCTCCGCGAGTACGTCTCCGAGTTCGGCGAGCGCTGCCTCGAGGAGCTGAAGCTCGAGACGAAAACGCTCGCCGACGAGCCCGCGGTGCTCTGGCGCGCGATCGGCCAGCTCGCCCGCCGCGCGTCCCCGGCGCCGAAGTCCGGTCTCGAGCTCGAACTACGCCGCCGGGCCGAAGAGCGCGCGGCGAAGGCGCTCTCCAGCAAGCCGCTGAAGGCCGCCTTGTTCGGCTGGATTCTGCGCCAGACCCGCGAGCGAGTCCGCGACCGCGAGAACCTCCGCTTCGAGCGCACCCGCGTGTTCGGCCGCGCCAGGCTGATCTTCGTGGAGGCCGGCAAGCGCCTGCACGCGCTCGGCCTGCTGGACGATCCCAGGGACGTGTTCTACCTCACGGTGGAGGAGCTCTTCGGCCTCCTCGACGCGACGACGACCACTAACGACTTGAAAGGCTTGGTCCGGCTGCGCCAGACGGAATTCACGAGATACCGCACCGGCCCGGCTCCGGCCGACCGATTCGAGACGCGCGGCATCGTCGGCCACGCCAACGACCTGTCGCCCGCGCCGGCGCCCCCTCAGTCGGGTTCGGTCGACATGCTGCGCGGGCTCGGCGCGTGCCCTGGAGTCGTGACCGCCAAAGCGCGCGTGATCCTCGACCCGCGCCAAGCGACGCTCGAGCCGGGAGAGATCCTAGTCGCGCCCCGCACCGATCCCGGCTGGATCCTCCTTTTCCCCTCGGCGGCGGCCATCGTCGTCGAATATGGCAGCCTCCTGTCGCACTCAGCGATCGTCGCGCGCGAGCTGGGCGTGCCGGCCGTCGTCTCAGTCTCCGGCCTCTCGAAATGGGCGAAGACCGGAGACTGGCTCGAGGTGGACGGCGCGGCGGGGACGATTCGCCGCGTTCCGGCGCCCGGGAGGCCCGCGTGACCAGCGAAGCCGCTTCGCGCGCCGACTTCTCCACGGTGCGCTACGCGCAGACGTGGGAAGACGCCGACGTCCTGCTGTCCGCGCTCGACATCCGCCCGGGCGACGACTGCCTGGCAATCGCCTCGGCGGGCGACAACGCGCTGGCGATGCTGGCGCGCGAGCCGCGCCGCGTCGTCGCGGTCGACTTAAACCCCGCGCAGCTGGCTTGCGTGGAATTGCGCGTCGCGGCCTACCGCCGACTGCGGCATCCCGAGCTGCTCGAGCTCCTAGGCGCGCGGCCGAGCCGGCGCCGCCTCGAGCTTTACCTCCGCCTGCGCTCCGAACTTTCCCCCGAAGCCCGCGCTTTCTGGGACGCGCGGCCCGGCGAGATCGCGCGCGGCGCCGGCTCCGCCGGCAAGTTCGAGCGCTTCCTTTCCCTCTTCCGCCGGTTCGTCCTGCCGCTCACGCACTCGCGCCGCACGGTTCGCGAATTTTTGGCCGGCGGCGAGCCGGCCGCCCGCATGCGCTTCTACGACGCGCGCTGGGACACCTGGCGCTGGCGCCTCGCCTTCAAGCTCTTCTTCTCGCGCTCGGTGATCGGCCGTTTCGGCCGCGATCCGTCCTTCTTCCGCTACGTCGAAGGCGACGTCGCCGACACGCTGCTCGCGCGCATGCGCGACGCGCTGACGCGCACCGACCCCGCGAAGAACCCGTACCTGCACTGGGTCCTGACCGGCACGCACGGGGAGGCGCTGCCTTTCGCGCTCCGGCCCGAGAACTTCGACGCGATCCGGCGGCACCTCGACCGGCTCGAGCTCCGGCGCCAATCGCTGGAGTCGTATCTCGACGAGACCGCGCCGGGGACCTTCGACCGCTTCAACCTGAGCGACGTCTTCGAGTACATGTCCGAGGAGAACTCAGCGCGCGTGCTCGCGGCCGCCGCCAAGGCGGCCCGCCCCGGCGCCCGGCTCGCCTACTGGAACATGCTCGTGCCGAGATCCCGCCCGGCCTCCTTGGCCGGCGTCCTCGAGCCGGTCCCGGGACTCGGACGCTCCCTTCACTTGCGGGACAAGGCGATCTTCTACTCCGGCTTCGTCGTGGAGCAGACGGCGGCCGCCGCGGAAGCCGTCGCGGCATGAGCCCCGCCTCGGGCCTCGCCGTCGAGATCGCGGCGGCCTACTTCATGCTTTTCACCTTGAGCGCGCTCGGCGCCCTCAACGGCATGCGCCCCGTCTGGGTGCGCAAGCTCGCGCACGCGTGCACGAGCCTGCTGGCGCTCAGCTATCCGGCGGTGCTGCGCGACAACTGGGCGGTGGCGGCGATGTGCGGCGTCATCCTCGCGCACCTCGCCGTCATCCGGGCTTGGCCGCCCGCCAACAGCAAGTTCGGCGTGATCTTGGGCGGCCTCGAGCGCGACTCCTGGGGCGATCTCTTCCTGCCCGTCGCGATCGGCGCGACGTATTATCTTTCCGGCGGCGACCGGATCCAATTCACGGTCCCGATCCTCATCATCGGCCTGGCCGACCCGGCCGCCGCCTTGGTCGGCGAACGCTGGGGACGCCTCCGCTACAAGACGTTCGAGGGCACGAAGACGGTCGAGGGCTCCGCCGCGTTCTTCGCCGTCGCGTTCGTTTGCGCGATCGCCGCCCTCGGCTTCGCCACGGAGCCGGTCCGGGGACAGGACCTCGTCCTCGCCGCCGTGCTCGGAGCGATCGTCACGCTCGTCGAATGCGTGACCTGGCGCGGCATCGACAACCTCACCGTGCCGCTGGCCGGCTGGTTCATCCTCTACATGAGCCGGGGGGCGGATTGGCGGTTATGACCGGCGCCGCGCTCCGCGACGGCGCCGACGAGGCGGTGGAGCTTCCCGGCGCGCACTGCTCCCTTTGGTGGCGGAATACGCCTCCGATGCCGGGCGAGCGCGTCGGCGCGATCGGGCACTTCGCCGCGAACACGCCGGAGGCGGCGAAGGCGGTCTTAGACGAGGCGTGCCGAGTCCTCCGCTCGAAGGGCTGCACCCTCGCGGTCGGCCCCATGGACGGCAACACCTGGCGGCGCTACCGCCTGCTCACGGAGCGGGGCGGCCGCCCCGCGTTCCTGCTCGAGCTCGACAATCCCGACGCCTGGCCCCTGTGGTGGAGGAGCGCCGGCTTCGGCGCCCTCGCGACGTATAGCTCCACCGTGAACGCCGCGCTCGACCGCCCGGATCCCCGCCTCGCGCGGGCCGCCGAGCGCATCGAAGCCGCGGGCGTCGTCATCCGCCCCTTCGACGCCTCTCGACTCGACGAGGAACTGAAGCTCGCCTTCTCCGTCGCGCTCCGGAGCTTCCGGCACAATTTCCTGTACAGGCCGATCGAGGAGGCCGAGTTCCTCGAGCAGAGCCGCGGCCTCGGGCCGCTCCTCTCGCAGGGCCTCTCCGCGCTCGCGCTCCACGGGACCGACCCGGTCGGCTTGATCTTCGCGATGCCCGACCTTCTCCAGGCCCGGCGAGGCGAACCGGTGACCGACTATCTCATCAAAACGCTCGCGGTCGTCCCGGGACGCGCGTACGCGGGGCTCGGCACCGTGCTCATGTCGCATATCCGGGAGCGGGCGCGCTCCCGCGGCATCACGCGCGCGATCCACGCGCTCATGCACGACTCGAACCATTCGACCAACGTGAACGCCGAGACGACGCGGACGATCCGCCGCTATACCCTGTTCTCCCGGAGGCTCGCGTGAACGCCGCGTCGGCCCTGAGCGCGCAGGCGCGCCTGCGCCCGGAGCGGCCGGCGATCGTCGACCGCGTGCGCGGGAAGGACCGCGTGACTTCCTTCGCCGATCTCGAGCGCTCTTGCGCGCGCGCGGCCGCGATGCTCCAGGCCTCCGGACTGAAGGCCGGCGACGTCGTACTAGTCTTTCAGCCGATGTCGACGGAACTCTACGTCGCTCTCGTCGCGATCCTGCGGCTCGGGCTCGTCGCGATGTTCGTCGACCCCGCCGCGGGCGTCGCGCACCTCGAGGACTGCTGCAAGATCAAGCGGCCGCAGGCTTTCATCGGGTCCGCCAAGGCCCAGCTGCTGAGGCTGCTTTCGCCCTCTCTCCGCCTCATCCCCCGCAAGTTCACGACCGGCTGGCCGATCCCGGGCGCGCGCTCCTGGCGCCGTCTCGAGAAGTTCGCGCCGCTGGAGGCGCTCGCCGAGCTCCGGCCGTCCGACCCGGCGCTGCTCACCTTCACGAGCGGCACGCTCGGTCGCCCCAAAGCGGTCGTGCGCTCCCACGGCTTCCTCCAGGCGCAGCTCCGCGTGCTCTCCGAGCACCTCGAGCTTAAGGCCGGCGACGTCGACCTCACCGCGCTGCCCATCTTCGTGCTCGCGCACCTCGCCTCGGGCGTCACGAGCGTTCTGCCCGACGCCGACCTCCGGCGGCCCGACTCGATCAATCCCGAACCGGTGCTCCGGCAGATCGAGCTGTATCGCCCGAACCGCTGCGTCGCTTCGCCGGCGTTCGTCGCCCGCCTGCTCGAAGGCAAGCATGCCCCCTGGCTTTCCTCTCTCCAGCGCGTGTACACCGGAGGAGGACCCGTGTTCCCCCGCCTCGCCTCCGATCTCGCGCGCGTCGCGCCGCGAGCGCGCCTCGTCGCCGTCTACGGCTCGACCGAAGCCGAGCCCATCGCCCGCGTGGACCCGGAGGACGTCGACGACGCCGACCGCGAGTCGATGCGCTCCGGCGGAGGACTGCTGGCGGGCCGCCCGGTGAACGCCCTCGAGGTCCGCATCCTGCCCGATCGCTGGGGCACGCCGCTCGCCCCGATGTCCCGCGCGGCCTTCGACAGCCTTTGCCTGCCGGCGGAACAGGCCGGCGAGATCGTCGTTTCCGGCGAGCACGTGCTGAAGGGCTACCTCGACGTACGAGACGACTCCGAGTCTAAGTTCCGGGTGGACGGCCGAATCTGGCACCGGACCGGCGACGCCGGCCGCGTCGACGACAAGGGCCGCCTGTGGCTCCTGGGCCGATGCGCGTCGAAGGTGCGGGACGCCCGCGGCACGCTCTACCCGCTTCCGGTGGAAAGCGCCTGCATGTCGCTGCCCTTCGTCCGCCGCGCCGCGCTGGAGACGCTCGACGGCCGCCGCGTGCTCGCGGTCGAACTCAGGGGCCTCCGCCGCCTGAACGCCGAGGACGCCGCGGCGCTCGAGCGCCGTCTCGCCTTCGCCCATATCGATTCGATCCGGCCGCTGCGCTCGATTCCGCTCGACCCGCGGCATAACGCGAAAGTCGACCATCGGGCGCTTCGCCGCCGGCTGTCGCTCTCCCGGGGGATTTAGTGAAGAAGAACGAGGCGTCCTTGAAGGTCATTCTGGTCGTCGCGTCCTGCGCCGTCAGCGCGATCACGGGGCTCGTGCTCTCTCGAGGCTCCAGCGCTTCCGAAGGCGCCCGCCGCGCGCGGCCGCTGATCGGCCTATCCCTCGACACGCTGAAGGAGGAGCGCTGGCAGCACGACCGCGACCTATTCGTCGCGCGCGCCCAGGAGCTCGGCGCCGACGTGCTGGTGCAGGCCGCCAATTCCGACGACACGCGCCAGATCCAGGACGTCGAGGCGCTGCTCAGCCGCAAGGTCGACGTGCTCGTCGTGGTCCCCCACAACGGCGAGGCGATGGCCAAAGCCGTGGGCCTCGCCCACGACGCGGGAGTGCCGGTCGTCGCTTACGATCGCCTCATCATGAACGCGGGCGTGGACCTCTACGTGAGCTTCGACGCCGTGCGCGTGGGCGCCGAACAGGCGCGCTATCTCGCCGAAAAGCTCAAGGGCCGCAGGTCGAGGATCGTCCGGATCAACGGCGCCAAGACCGACTCGAACGCCCACCTCATGCGCCAGGGCCAAGACGAGATCCTCCGGCCGCTCATCGCGAAGGGCGAGATCGAGATCGTGCACGAGGACTGGGCCGAGAACTGGAAGCCCGAGAACGCGAAAAAGATCCTCCAGGCCGCGATCACGCGGGCAGGCAAGTTCGACGCGGTCCTGGCCGCCAACGACGGCACCGCCGGCGGCGCGGGACAGGCTCTCTCCGAGGAAGGGCTCACCGGGAAGGTCATCCTGACCGGCCAGGACGCGGAATTGGCGGCGTGCCAGCGCATCGTCCACGGCCAGCAGTCGATGACGATATACAAGCCGCTGAAGAAAGAGGCCGCCGCGGCCGCCGAGTCGGCCCACGCCCTCGCCGTCCGAAAGCCGATCGTCGCGAAGATGGAAGTCGACGACGGCAAGGGCAAGGTCCCGGCGATCCTCCTCGACGTCGTCGCGGTCACCAAGGACAACATGCTGTCCACCGTCGTGGCCGACGGCTTCCACCCCAAGGACAGCATCTACCGCTGAGTTACGCACCGACTGGTGCGTCGCACCGGTTTGTGCGTAGTTATGCAATACGCGGTGCGACGCACCGAGCTTATCGCGTGCCCCAGTGGTTCTTCCGCATCGTGATCAAGGCGTAGTAGGTCTGCGGGCCGGTGATCGCCAATTGGATCGCCATCATGTACATGCCCAACAGCGCGTTGCGATGCGACGGGTTCCGCCAGACGAAGTAGCAGCACTGCAGCAGGCCCACCGAGATGAAGCCCAGCACGTAGGAAGCGAACGAGTTGTTCGGGTCCGTGAGGCCGAGATAGATCGCCCGGTAGAAGACGAACGGCGACATCACGCTGCACATCGCCGACGCCCAGAAGGAAAGCGCGCCGATCGGGTGCTTGCGAGCGATGAACTTCGCCGCGATGAGGGTCTCGCGCAGCCAGGACTTCTTCCAGCGCACCTGCTGGCGCAGGAATTTCTTCCAGTTGTCCGGCACGAGCGTCGTGCACAGCGCCCGGTCGTTGTAGATGATCCGGTAGTCGCGCAGGATGCGGTTCGTGAGGCTGCGGTCGTCTCCGAACGTCGCCTTGGCGCCCAGGAACATCTGGTTGAGCCACGGCTCGAGGACGGGGAGCAGGTACGCCCGGCGGTAGGCCGATAGGCAGCCCGGGCAGCACGAAACCGCCGAGAACGTGCTCTCGGAAGCCTTCATCAGCTTATAGCCGACGGCGTAGCGGATCTCCTGCATGCGCGTGAGGGCGTTCTGGTCCCCGTTTTCGACCTCCGTGTGGCCCGAGGAGGCGCCGAGGCTCGGATCCTCGAAACCGCAGACGATGTGGCGCAGCGAGAGCGGGTGCAGGAACGTGTCGGAGTCCACGAAAACGACGATTTCCGCCTCGGTATCCCACACGCCCTTGGCCATGGCGAGGCGCTTGCCCGTCGGCGGCTGGGTGTGGACCTTCAAGTCCGGATACTTCTCCTTCATCTTGGAGAGGATCTCTCCGGTGCGGTCCGTCGAGCCGTCGTTGACGACGATCACCTCGCGCTTTTCAGCCGGGTAGAGGGTGTGGTAGCAGCCCTCGATCGTGCGCCCGATCGCGTCCTCCTCGTTGCGCACGGCGATGACGATCGCCACCGTGGGCTCGTAGTCCGTCGGGTCCGGCGGGCGGTTGTACTGCGACAGCAAGAAACGCGACAAGAAGTACGCGCCGATCGCGATGCTGTAGGTGTGCAGATATGGGTAGTACCAGAACCAGTAGAAGTTCACCCACCGGTACCAGAGCATCATCGAAAGGAGCACGAGCATCGCGCCGAAAGCCCAGCGGCGGCGGCGGCGCATCGAGCCTTCCACCAAACTCATGACGTCGCCGTCGAAGCTGAGGATCGTCTCGTAAGGCATGTCGTCGCCCGCGCGATGTCCGGCCTCGGCGGCGACGGGCACCTCGCGGCAGCGCTCGACCACGCCGGCAAACTCGGCGCGGAGCCCTTGGCCCGCCTCCGCGAGGACGTCGGGCAGGTGGAATCGAACGTGGGATTTGGCCCCGACCGGGATCGGCGCGTCGGAGCGCAAACGCAGCCCTTCCTTCGTGAAGGACTGGGCCACGGCGTAGACGCAGCTGCGGTCCCCCACGCCGGCTTCGGCCCCGAACGAGACGTTCACCGGGAAGGTGTCCAGCTTCCCGGTCAGGGGCGAGACGTGCTCCTTCCGTCGTTGGATCGTCTGTTGTTCGATCATGCGTGTCTTCGGCAGTATACGGTCGTCCGCCCGCCGGACCTATGATGATCGGGTGAACTAAAGGATTGCCTTTCGCCGCACGAACGCGGCAAGCTTGGCGATCGAGTCGAAGTTCTCGGGACGGATGTCGTGCTGCTCCACCTTGAACCCGAACTCGCGCTGCACGAATCCCACGAGCTGAGTCACTCCCAAGGAGTCGATGACTCCCCCGGTGACGAGGGAGTCGTCGTCGCTCATGTCGAACCCGCCGGACAAATAGAGCAGGTTCCTGGCGATGAAATCGCGGATAGGGGGCTCGATCGGCTTCTGAATATCCTGGCTCACGGGGCCACCTCCTGTGGAGCGGCCGGCGCGAGCATCGGCGGCTCCAGCCGCAGATACTCGGTCGTGCGCCGCTTTCGCGTAATATCGTCGTACGCCCGCCGCACTTGCGGCTCCGACATGCCCATCGCTTCCGCGGCCTCGGCCGCCGGCACGTCGTGATCTAGGGCCCACCAGAGAAGATCGAGGGACTCGAACGGCAGCCGGAAGAAGAACTCCTGCTGGTCGCACGGCGCGCTGTAGGTGTCCGTCGTCGGCGGCCGGCGCTGGATGGCCTCCGGCACGCCCAGGTACCGCGACAACTGGTAGACCTGCGTCTTGAACAGGTGGGCGATCGGCTGAATGTCGGCGCCGCCGTCTCCGTACTTCACGAAGAATCCCTGCCCGTACTCGTTCTGGTTCGAAGTGCCTATGACCGCGAACTGCCGCGCCTCGGCGTGAAGGTACAGCATGCTCATCCGCGAGCGCTGCTTCAGGTTGGACGCCGCGACGATCTCGAGGAGTTCGCTCGGGCCCAGGGGCCGAGTCTCACTCCCTCCGTCGGGGGTCAACACGACGACGGAGAAGACGTTGAGCGTGCCGCCGTCGAGCAGGTCCTGCGGAAGGACGATCTTCGCGCGGTAGCCCAGGGCGGCGTCGAATGGAGGGTAGACCCTGCGGATCGCGTC
>JACRDR010000502.1 GCA_016212845.1 Elusimicrobiota bacterium | reverse complement strand
GCGACGGAGGCCGTTTCTACTTGTCGTCGTCGTAGAAGAAGTCGACCGAGCCGTCGGCCAAGGAGTACTCGGCTCCCACCACCCGAAGGTCTTCGTTCCGCCGGAGCTCCTCGAGGATGTCGGAGCCGTGGCGCAGATGATCCACCGAGGCGCGGATGTTGGCGCGGACCGCCTGGTCCACGAGCTCGGGGGAGTCGGCCCGAACGCCGGACTTGAGGAGGGTCTCCACCGACGGACGCACGCGCGAGACGATCGAGTGCAGGTTGGGCGACTGTTTCTCGGCGGGACGCTGCACCTCCTCGAGCGTGGCGAGGATGGCGCCGCACTGGGTGTGGCCCATGACCACGACGAGACGCGTGCCGAATCGCGCGGCGGCGAACTCCACCGAGCCCACCTGCGACGGTGCGACGATGTTGCCCGCGACGCGGATGACGAACAGGTCGCCGAGCCCCTGGTCGAAGACGATCTCCGCGGGCACCCGGGAATCCGAGCAGCCGAGGACGATCGCGAACGGCCACTGCTCCTTGGTGAGCTCGATCCGGCGGTCGCCCAGCGGCTGTCCGTCGCGGAGGCTCGAGACGAAGCGCTTATGGCCGTCGCGCAGACGGGCCAGCGCCTCTCGTGCGGGGATCATGCCGCGAGTCTACTTTTTTTCCGCGGCGACGATGCTCCGGACGTCGAACTTGCCGGTGGTCGCGACGACGGCGGATTGGCCGGCGTACCGGTTCATGTCGGAGGTCATGCCCGCTCCGAGCTCGCCGAAGCTGATCTTGCCGTCGGCGTCTTGGTCGAAGCCCTTCTCGCCGCGCAGGGCCGCGAGGATCGCCTCGGTGAACGTCCACTCGGCGGTCGAGCTGGCGTTCTCGCTCGTGGAGGCGAGGATGCCGAAATTCACGCGCTTGGCCCCCGCGGCGGCCTCCTTGGCGAAGATCGCCGAGTAGCACGCCTCGACGGCGACGATCGCGTCGGAGCCCTTGAAGTCCTTCTCGACGTCCTCGATCAAGGACGCCGCGGACCAGCCCGAGGAGACGTCGTTTTGGCAGGAGTCGTAGGCGGCGAGGTAGAAACGGCCGGCGCTCTTGTAGCCGTGGCCCGTGTAGTACACGAAGAGATGCTCTTCCGGCTTCGACGCGGCGTTGAGGCGCGCGAGCGCCGCGCGGATGTTCGCCCGAGTCGCCCCTTCGTCCTGCACGAGCTCGATATGGTCGCGCGGAACGCCGCGGGCGACGAGCAGGTCGAGGAGGACCGTGTCCTGCCGTCCGTCGCGATCGAAAGAGTGGAAGAACACGTTCGCCGCATCGTCGAGGGAGTCTTCCCAGACGAAGGTGAGGGCGCCCACGATCAGGACGCGCGCGTCGGGCCCCGCGAGGAGGGCGGCCGGCGCCGGCGGCACGGACGGCATCTGGGCCGCGCCCTCTTTCGCCTGCTCCAGCGCCCGGCAGGCGTCGTTCGCCCGGACGGGGGAAAGCGCGAGCAGGGCCAGGACGAAGAGATTCATCCGCGATCAGGGTAGCGCTCGGTCCGGGGGAGCGCGTGTGTCGAATGGCCCCGTAAGACCTAGGGACCTTGGGCCTACGAGAAGGTGACTGAAGTACCATGGCGCGGCGGCCGGGAAGTGCTAAACTTTTAAGGATGTCCGCCGTCATGGAAACGTCGCAGCAGGCCGCGGCCCGGCTCGAACCGAACCCGGCTCCCGCCGCCGTCGCCGCGGTCCCTGAGATCTGGAGCGTGCGCCTGTCTCTCCTCGGCGCGATCCTCTCGGTGCCGGCCCTGATCGTCCTTCTCGTCCCCGCTTTCCGCGCCGCCAGCGTGCCGCACATCGCCAGCTTCGTTGCCTACGGCGTCGGCCTGTTGAGCATGTTCCTGGCTTCGGCGGTCTTCCACGCGCAGGCCGGGCGCGAACGGACCTTCACGAAGTGTCTCGATTACGGAGCGATCGGCTTGATGGTGGCGGGAAACTTCACGCCCTACTGCGCGATCGCCCTGCGCACGCCGCAGGCGCACGCCACGCTCGCGCTCGTCTGGGTCATGGCGCTCGGCGCGCTCGTCCTGCGCATCGCGCGGCCTCGGCTTTCGAAGTGGGTGTTCGTGGCGACGTTCATGGCGATGGGCTGGCTAGGCCTCACCCTGACGATGCCGCTGTGGCGGGCGCTGGGCCCGGGCGGCGTCGGCCTGACGGTGCTGGGCGGGTTGATCTACAGCGCGGGGACGCTGTTCTTCAACCGCTACGAGGGCGACGTGGAGCCGCCGGGCTTCGGTCCCCACGACATCTGG
Organism: Elusimicrobiota bacterium; assembly: GCA_016212845.1. GTDB lineage: Bacteria > Elusimicrobiota > Elusimicrobia > UBA1565 > JACRDR01 > JACRDR01. The sequence goes on along the minus strand of JACRDR010000502.1, from coordinate 1,551 downwards.
CACATCTTCATCCTCGTCGCCGCCGGCACGCACTACCTCGTGCTGCTGAAGTACATGCTTCCCTAGCGGCACGCCTCCGGCAGCTGCGCCAGCAGAAAATCCCGCATCGAGCCTTCGACCTTGATGTCGTGGGAGTCGCGCCAGCGGACATAGTCGTTCTCGTCGTCCTCGAAGATCCCGAAGGAGTCGACCTTCCACGGGTTCGTCCGGGCCCGCTGGTACTTAAGCCACATCGTCACGTGCGGGCGCGGATCGGCGCGCACCAGAAGCGAACGTACTTCGATCACTTCGGCGGGGACGTCATCTTCGGAGCGTTCGGCGATCACCGCGTCGTAGGGGCTCGCGAGCGGGTTGAGGAGGCGGTAGCCCGCGCGTGCGACGGCCGTGCGCGTGAGAACGCGCGCCCGCGCCTGCATCGCGAAGCGGTCGTTGATGTGCTCGGGCGTGTCGTGCGCGATCGCGTTGAACCGGACCGAAAGCGCGCGGAACTCGGCCTCTTCCGCGGGCGTCATCGCTCCAAGGACGCGCCGCTCCTCCTCGCGCCGGCCGGGGACGTCGAACTCGCGCTCGAATTTCGCGACGAGAGCGAGCCTCAGCCCGTCGCATTCGTCCGCGCGGACGGGAACGGAGAAGACCATGACCAGGAGCGCCGGGAGGAGTCGGTTCATGCGGGCAGTATAGGCGAGAAGCCCGCCGCCGGCCTCGGGCCCGGCGCGACGTTTTCGCGCGGCATCCTTCCTACGCGCCGGGGGTGAACGGGAGGGGCATCCGTTATCGCGCCTCGATAGCGGCCCAGCGGTCGAACTTTTTGGCCAGCAGTTCGCCCAAGGGCCGCGCGGCGGCGGCTTCCGCGGGGCTCGGCTTGCGCAGCGTCATGTGCGTGAGCACCCACGCGCCCGCGAAATCCGCCGGCGCTTCGGCCTTCGCCGCGGCCGCGACGAAGTCGTTGAGCGCGCGGCCCGCGTCGGGGTGCCGGGAGGCCAGGAGCGCGCTCGTGGCTTTCGCGAGCTTCCGGCCCTGCGTCTTGGGCGCGCCGAGGCAGGCCAATCCCATGGCCGCGATCGCGACGAAGAAGTCCCAGATCGCCGGGTCCTTCCCGGTGAGGGTCGCGCCGACCGCCGTGTGGGCCTTCGTGAAATCGTGGTAGATTCCGAGGGCGTAGGCGCGCGCCTCCCGGCTGAGCCGTTCGGCGAGCTCGGTTTCGGTCTTCACGGGAGGATGCTACCAAACGTGCTACGATGGGCGCATGGACTGCCGGCCCGGCTGCGCCGCGTGCTGCATCGCGCCGTCGATCTCGAGCCCGCTGCCGGGCATGCCGGACGGCAAGCCCGCGGGCGCGCGCTGCGTCAACCTCGACGGCGCAGGCCTCTGCCGCCTGTGGGGAACGCCGGAGTACCCGGACGTCTGCCGCAAGTTCACGCCCGCGCCGCACGTCTGCGGCACGACCGCGGACGAGGCGCTCGCGCTGATCGCCGCGCGCGATAGGGCGACGCGCCCTTCTTGACGATCGAGCGGGGGCGGACGCATACTGCGTTCATGCGAACGGCCCTG
>JACRDR010000501.1 GCA_016212845.1 Elusimicrobiota bacterium | reverse complement strand
CGGCGCCGCGCTTCTCCTCGATCGATTTCGCCTTCCACTCCGCGTCGCGGGCGGGGCCGAGAAGCTCCTTCGCCTTTCCCGCGGCGCGGGCGCGCGCGGCGGCCCGAGCGTCCGCGAGCGCCTCGCGGTTGCTCCGGTAGGCCGCCAGCACGCGGCCCGCCCAGGCGGAAAAAGTCGCGGCGTCGATGACGGAGCCCTCGGCCAGCGCCTCGCCGGTCGGCAAGAGAAGCGCGGTCGTGGGGACGGAGGAGCCGTAGCGGCGCGCGAGATCGGGCCGGGCGTCGCGGTCGAGCCGCACCGGCACGAGGTTCGACGAGATCCACGCCGCCGCGGCGGGATCGCCGTAGGTCCCCAGTTCCATGAGCTTGGACCAGTGCGACCACGAAGACGTCAGGTCGAGCAGGACGAGGCGGTCGGACGTGTTCGCCTCGCGGAAGGCGGCGGCCCCCCAGGAGCGCCACGCGATTTTGGCCCGAGGCGCGGGCGGAAAGCCGGAGAGCGTAGGGACGACGCCGCCCCTGGCGCCGGAGGAGCCGATGGACGGCACCGGCACGCGGCGGGCGAACGCGAGATAGGCGGCGGCGACGCCCGCGGCGATGAAGATCGCTCCGCACAAGAGCACGGACGCGGCGTGGCCCTTCTTTTTGGGTTTTGGCTCCGCAGCGGCTTCCACGCCGCTATTACACTAATCTTCGAGCTTGGAGTCCCAGTAGGCGAGGTCGATGAACTTCTGCCACGACCGCTTCATGGGGAAAGGAGACTTCAGGGTCAGCGCCGCCGAGTGATGCCAGCGGGGGCGCGAGGGCTCGATGAGGAGCTTCATCCCGGCTTCGTGCGGGAGGCGGTTGCCCTTTCGCAGGTTGCACGGGATGCACGAGGTGACGACGTTGTACCAGTCCGTGCGGCCGCCCCGGGACCTCGGCAGGATGTGCTCGAGGTTCAAGTCGGACGACGGGAACCGCTTGCCGCAGTAGCAGCAGCGGAAATTGTAGTGGCGGTAGAGGTTGCGCCGGGTGAACGTGACCTCGCACTTCGGAACGCGCTCGAAGATCTTGAGGGCGACCACCTCGGGGATGGCGATTTTGCACACCGGGGTATGCACGAAGCCCGAGGGGCTGTGCGAGACCGCCTGGGACAGCTCGAGCCAGCTCTTGAAGTCGTAGGTCCGGTACTCCTCGTCGACGACCAGGGCGCGGTCCATGTAGACCAGCGAAAGAGCCCGCTCCCAGCTGGTGATCTGGATCGCGTAAAAGTTCCGGTTCAGGAGCAGCACGTCAGAGGACATCGCACCCCAAGTGTAACAGCAATAGTCCGCGATAACAAGGCGGCGGCCCGTTCCTAAATTGCGACGGTTTTTTCAATAGATCCACCCGGGGGCTCCCTGGGGTTCCGGGGCCGACCGCCTCGGCCGCGAGGGCTGATCGTAGGTGGAGGGCTTCTCGTCGCCCCGCTCGGGGAGCTCGTCCTTCTCCGGGACGCTCTCGATGAAGGGCCGGCGGGCCTTCTCGCGTTCCCGCACGGGAACCGCCCCGAAACGGAACGTGAAGCTGAAGCGGTGGGCGTCCCCCTGGGAATCGTTGAACGCCCAGGCGTAGTCGATCGCCCAATTCCGCCACCGGGCGCCGAAGCCCATCGTCAGGCCCGCCAGCTGCTTGTGCACCTGGTAGCCGAGGCGCGTCGCGAAGCTCTTGAAAAACGTGTACTCCAGGCCGGTGTTCACGAAACAGAGCTTCTCGTAGTATTCGTACTGGCCGTCGAGCGACCACTGCAGGAAATGGTTCGCGGGCATCGCGACCTGGTAGGCGCCGCCCAAGCGCATGGCCAAAGGGAGCGGGTCGGCGGTCTCGACGTAGCGGAGCTTCCCGCCGAGGTTCACGATCGAAGCGCCGAGGCTGACGCCCAGCTCGGGGGCCCGGCCCAGGTACCCGATGTCGGCCGCGTAGGTTTGCGCGTGATAGTCCTCGGCCAAGGTCGAGCGGACGAACTTGCCGGAGGCGCCGAAGTAGTGGTCGAAGTGAAGCGTCGTGTCCTTCGTCTCGAAGGGCGTATCCGCGATGCGCTCGGCGTAGCCCACGGTCAAAACGGTGTCTCCCCCCGCGTCCACCGTGCGGGTGCCCGCGGAGGACCCGTCGGCCTTGAGCGTCGTCACGTCGACGTTGCCGTTGGAGCTGGCCAACAGCGACGCGCCGAGGGTCGCGAAGCCGGAACCCGAAAGGCCGGAGAACGGCAGCGGGGTCGCGCCCGCGAAGTAGTTCGTCGTCTGGAGCTCTGAACCGTTGAGGAACATCATCGTCGCCTCTCGGTGATGCACCGAGGTGAGCCCCGCGGGGTTGTAGTAGATCGTGGAAACGTCGTCGGCGACCGCGGTGAACGCGGTGCCCAGAGACGCCGCGCGCGCTCCGACCGGGATCTGGAGCACGGGCGCGGCGATCGTGCCGCCGTTCTCGCTGACGCCCGCGCGCGCGGGCGCGGCGAGGAGGACGGCGAGGAGGGCGCCGGTCATTTGACCACGACCACCTTGCGGGTCGTCTGCGCGCCGCCGGGACCCTCGAGCCTAAGGAGATAGACGCCGCTCGCCACGACGTGACCGGCGAGGTTGCGTCCGTTCCAGTCCACCGAGCCCTTGCCGGCGGTGACCTCGCCGTCGAAGAGCGTCGCCACGAGTGCGCCGGTCTTGGAGAAGAGCTGCAGCCTCACGCGGCCCGGCTGCTGCACCTCGTACTTGATGGTCGTCGCCTGGTTCTGGAGCGGATTGAAGAGATTGTTGTAGGTGCTCAGGTCCACGCCGGCCGCCGCAAGGTTGATGCTCGAGGAGAGGCCGAGCGACTGGGGGCTTCCCGGCGCGAGGGCCGCGCCCGGGAACTGGCTCGCTCCGAGCTGGAAGACGTTGTTGGCGAAGACCTCCAGGTAGACCGTACCCAAAGACGGGAAGCGCTGGGAGAACGTCTGCCCGCCGAAATTCGTCAGCCGGACCGAGCCGGTGATCTTGCCGTCTCCGTTGGTCGGCCCGCCGGGGCAGCCTTGCAGCGCCAGGAAGCTCGCCGTGGGGACGCAGTCCGCCCGCGTATTCGGGATGACGGCGAGCCGGTGGTCCCGCAGCTGCGCGTAGGCGAAGGTCAGGTTCTGGGCGGCGAAGCTCGCGACGGACACCGTGAAGTCGATCTTGTCGTTGTCGAACTTCGCGTCGACCACCCCGCCCGAGAGCGCGCCGGGCTTCTGGTACTCCACCTTCAAGGCGTACGCCGAAGGCGACGCGGTGGCGCCGTTGGAGCCCTGGTCCGTCAAGCCCGCGCTGATTAGCAGGTAGAACTGGTTCGCCGACGCGTTTTCGTACTCGAGCGTGATCCGGGACGCGGTCGTCTGGCAGTTGATGTTCGGGCAGCCGCCCGCGAGCGTGGGGTTCACGTCCGCGACTGGGAACGCCTCGGCGACGTTGCGGAGCTTCGAGTCGACGAGCGTTAGCCCGAAGTTGTAGAAGGCGCCGCCGCCCGTGATCTCCGGCAGGTCGAGAACCGCCTTGATGCGCCCGGGGCCGGCCGCGAAGGTGTAGTAATCGAGGTCCGCCGCCGGGAAGATCGAAGCGTTGACCTGCGTGATCGTCGTGATGTCGATCGCGGACTGCGTGCCGTCGTTGGGCTCGTAGGCGAAGAGGCCGGACGCCTCGGTGATCCCGTGGTGCGCGAAGCGGTTGAGGATCGTGGTGCGCGCGACGTTGGCGCCGCCGCAGCGCGTCACGGTGCCCGCCGCGTCGACGAGCAGCATCGAGTCGAGGAACTCCTGGAAGCTGTCGGGGAAGTAGAAGAGCGCCTTGAAGACGAGGCCGTCGGAGCAGGATTGGCCGTTCGCCGCGCCGAGCGTCCCGATGAGGTCGCTTCGGATCTCCCACAAGGCCTGCGCGACCGGCAGATCGTCCTGGTGGATCTCGCCTTCCCAGTCGTTCGGGAAGACGTAGCACTTCGGCGAGGAGCCGTCGACGCACGCCAGATCGCGGAGCGCCGACTCCGTGCCGAAGGAGGAGCCGACGAATCGGCCGATCGAAGGCACGCCGAGCGAGCTGGCCGAAAAGTAGTCCGCCCACGCCTCGGAGAGCGCGCCGTTCTGGCCGAAGTTCACGATCGGATAGATCTTGTCGACCACGAAGTGCGTGAACTCGTGATGGATGACGGTCGCGTCGAGGGCGATGCCGCCGCCCAGGTCGCCGAACGCGAAGTTGTTGTGGTCCGGGTCGAAGAAGGCGTTGCCGAGATCGGGCCCGAAGTGCGCGGCCGCCACGACGCCGCTCGAGATATAGGCCGCGGAGGATTTGTCGACGTCCCCCATGAAGTAGTCGTGCATGAGGTTGAGGTGGTAGAAGATGTTCATCTCGTCCCGCGTGCCGTCCGCGGTATGCGAGGCGAGCCACACCACGTTCGACGGATTCGCCGCGACGGCGGGCGCGTTCTGCAGGACGAGGTAGCTCGACACGTTCACCCGGAAGCCGAGGCCCGGGGAGCTTTGGTTCGACTTGAGAATCACGCGCATCGGATCGCGGCCGGCCCGCTGCTCGCAGTCGAGGCAGCCGTAGGCGGCGGCGGAGTTGAAGGGCTGGCGGTGGCCCACGTAGGAGCCCACGCGCTTGCCCTCCGAATCGAGGACGTGCACCTGGTCGTCGTCGGTGATGTCGCCGAAGGCGTCCTGCGCGCCGACCTCGAAAAAGTCGAAATGGATGATCTGTCCCATCGCGTCCGCGAACGGCGGATTGTTGAACGCGGCGGTGAAGACGTTGTCGTTCGGGAACTTCGAGCTCGTCGCGTACGGCGACGGGGAGCTCACGGGCGTGACCACTGTGTTCCAGCGGCCGTTGCCGTTGTCGTAGTGCAGGTTCTGCTTGCTGTAGCGGGAGACGTTCACGAAGGGGCCCTGCAGGGCCGTCACGATCTTCGCGGCGGTGCCGCTGTTGCAGAAGCTGCCGTCGACGAGCGTGACCGCGTACGTCGACTGCTGCGTGCTGTACTGCCAGACTTTCTGGTGGCGCATGGGCCGGGGCGCGCCGAGCGGCGTGCTCGACGGGTCGATGTCGTAGACCTCGGCCATCACGGAGCCCGACGAGCCGCTCGGGCACGCGATATAGCGCAGGTCGTTGTAGCGCAGGAGCAGGGCGCCGTCTTGAGCGTCGACGTAATAGAACCAGGAGGTCCGGTCGCCGCCGGCCTTCAGCTTCCACGCGAGACGGACCTCCCCGGTCTTCGGCACCGGCAGATAGACGAGCGTCCCGCCCTCGGCCAGGGCCCCTCCCATATCCGCCGACACCCGCGCCGCCGCTTCGGCGGCGGAGAGGACGGGGATCGAGGGCGCGGAGATGCCGACCTGGTGCGAGGTGTGCAGCGCGACCACGTCGCCGGAGGGACCGAGGTGGACTTTGACGCGCGAGAACTCGACGGGAATGCCGTGGTGCCTCTGGTTGAAGAGCAGGTGCGTGTGGCCGGCGTCGTCTTTGCGCGTCTCGAGCGCGAGCTCGTTCGGGTCGAGCTCCAGCGCCTCGCTGTAGTCGCGCAGAAATCCTAGGGCGGCGGACTCCGGAGGACCGCCTCTCGCGGGAATTTGACCGATCACGGACGAAATCGTCCCCGAAGGGCTGTAGCGGATCTTCGCGCCCGTCTTGCGGAGCTGGTCGAGCCGCACGACGGACTGGGGCGCG
>JACRDR010000508.1 GCA_016212845.1 Elusimicrobiota bacterium | reverse complement strand
TGATCCGTTCCGAGGAGTACACGTTCCGCGTCGCCGCCCCGGTCGAAGCCGAGCGCGTCGAAGTGGCCATCGACGGCGGCGACTTCCAGCCGTGCCGGCTGGAGAACAACCGCTGGTGGTTCGACTGGTCCGACTACCGGACCGGCTACCACACCGCCGTCGTCCGCGTCCGCTTCAACAGCGGCTTCGTCGCGACTTTCCCGCCGCACGAGATGCAGGTGGAGCTCGGCATCCGGAAGCAGGAAGGCCGCGGCTCCCGGCAGACCGTCACGCAGTTCAGCGTCATGACGCAAAATGAGCCGGGCCAGCTCGCCAAGCTCACGCAGGTGCTCTCTCGCGAGGGCGTGGATCTCAACGGCGTCGTCACCGAGCGCTCCGGCGACTCCTCGGCGATCCGCTTCGTCACCCGCCGCGAGAACGGCTTGCGCCGCAAGCTCGAGACCGCCGGCTTCCCGGTGCTCGAGAACGAGGCGTTCCAGCTCGAAATGGCGAACAAGCCGGCCGACCTCTACCGGCTCGCCGGACTGCTGGCGGACGAGGGCGTCAACATCGTCAACCTCTACAGCACCTCTCACGGCTCGAAGTCCCGCTGCGTGGTGACGGTGGACCAGCCCGAAGTCGCCGCGCGCGTGCTCGAGCGGAGCGGCATCGAACTGCTGGGCCTGCAGGACTAGGTCCTCACCCCCGAACGGGGGGGCCGCCGGCTTTCGCCGGCGGCCCCCTTTTTCGTTTCTGCTAGAATCGTCGCGGTGTCGCACTCCGTCATTTGGCTTCTCGAGATCGCCATAGCTTCCTTCGCCGGAGGCCTGGTCGGCTCGCTCAGCGGCCTCGGCGGCGGCGTGGTGATCGTTCCGGTGCTTACCGTCTTTCTCCACGTGCCGATCCAGGACGCGATCGGCGCGAGCATCGTCTCGGTCATCGCGGTCTCCAGCGGCGCGGGCTCCGTGTACGTGAAGGACCGCCTGACGAACGTGCGGATCGCGATGTATCTGGAGGTCGCGACGGCCTTAGGCGCCGTGATCGGGGCCGCGCTGCTCTCGCGCCTCGTAGGCGATCGAGCGCTGCACATCCTCTTCGGCGGCGTCCTCCTGCTCTCGCTCCTCCCCGTCCTGGCCCATCTGGGGAAGGAGCTGCCCGAGGGAGTCAAGAACGACCGGCTCGCCGCGGCGCTGCGGCTGAACAGCTCGTACTACGATCACCGGCTCAAGCGACGGGTGGACTACGAAGTCACCGGTGTGCCGCAGGCGACCGCCGTCATGGGACTTGCCGGCATGGTCTCGGGCCTGCTCGGGATCGGCGCGGGCGCGATGAAGGTGCTCGCGCACGAACTGTGCATGAAGGTCCCGACCAAGGTCTCGACCGCGACCAGCAACTTCATGATCGGCGTGACCGCGGCCACCGCGGCGGGAGTCTACCTGCGGCGGGGGGAAGTGCCGCCGTTTTTGGTCGTGCCGGTGGCCAGCTGCGTCCTCATCGGAGCCTTTACGGGCACCCGGCTCATGGAGCGCATGTCGAACGCCCGCGTGCGGCAGATCTTCGCGCTCGCGCTCGGCGGCGTCGGCATCGAGATGCTGCTGCTGGGCCTGGGGGCGCGCTTCTGATGGGCTTCGACGTCTACGACGCCTCCGCCTGGATCCTGCGCGGCGGCGTGCTCGCGAGCATCGCGACCATGCTCGTGGGGCTCGCCGAGAGCTTCCGCGAAGGCATCGTGAGCGTGGAGCTCATGCAGACCCGGCGCTTCAATCCGGATCTCGGCGCGATCCTCCGGGGCGCGATCCGCTTCGACGGCATGTCCTTAGTCGAGCTCGGCATTCTCATTCTGGTCCTAACGCCCATCCTCCGGGTCGCGACCGCGCTGGCCCTCTTCGCGCGCGAACGCGACCGGCTCTACACCGTCATTGCCTCGATCGTCCTCGCCCTGTCCTTGGGCTCTCTATTGCTCGCCCGCTAGGCGCATGAAGAAGACGACCGCCCTCAAAGCCGCACGCCGCTCGCTCAAGAGAGCGCGGAAAGCCGCGCTCGAGACGCGCCGGGACTCCAGCGATCACGAAGAGCTCCATCGTTTCCGCGTCGCGCTCAGACGTCTGATCGTCTTTCTGCGCGATTACGACGAGCTGCTCGGCTTACCGGAGTCGATCCGGTCGAAGCTGCGAAAGGCGCTGAAAGAAACCGGCGCGGTGCGCGATGCCCAGGTGGAACGGCTCTGGCTGGAGCACTCGCCGTTTAAACGCTCGGGCATCGGACGCGAGATTCCCGCGCTCGATAAGGGATTGTGGCGGCGCTTCGACAAGGCGGCGGCCCGGCTCGATCGCGCGCTCGAGGACGTCGACATCGGGCGCCGTACGTTCAGGAAGGCCTCTCTGCGGGCCGCGCGGCGGCGCCTCCGGAGACTGAAGCGCAGGCTGGCTGGCCTGAAAGCCCGCCCGAGCGGCCGCGCGCTGCACCGGGCGCGCATCAGCGTTAAGCACCTGCGCTATCTGCTCGAATCGCTCGATGAACTTCCCGACGGGATGCCGGCGATCGCCGCGCTCATGCGCCTTCAGTCCACGCTCGGGGCTATCCACGATAGGGAGGTGCTGACCGAACACTTCGCACCGCTCGTCCGGGACCGGGAGCGAGGCGCGGCCGCCTACGAAGCGGTGCAGCGGCTGCGGCGGGAATGGCGGACGCTCCTGAAACGAGCGAATGCCCAGCGGGCCCTCCTCTTCCAGGCCCGGGCCTAAGGTCCATGCCGGCCAAACGGTCGTTGCTATTCGGCCGAGAACTTTATCCAATATGCGGGTCGCGCAATGGGTCCGGAGGCCACGCTTCCGGAGGACTTTGGATGGTCGGGCCGCCATCCAACATACACCGCAGGGGCGTCTTCTCTTTTGCTTGGAGCGCGCTCCTCGGAAGCCTGGAGCTAAGGTGGCGCCCCCATGCATGAGATCGACGTCGTCGGCTTTCTGGCGAGCCTTTCCGCCATCCTGGTCAGTGCCAAGATTTTCGGCGAACTGGCCGAGCGTCTGGGCCAGCCTCCGGTCCTCGGGGAACTGCTCGGCGGGGTAGTCCTGGGATTCGGCATATTCAGCTTCTTCCACCCGAACGATCCCGCGCTGGCGCTGATGGCCGAGTTCGGCGTGATCCTCCTGCTCTTCGAGACCGGGATCAACAGCGACCTCTCTGAACTTCTGAAAGTCGGTCCGGCATCGCTCGCCGTGGCTTGCGTCGGCGTCCTGGCTCCCTTCGCGCTCGGCTACGGGCTCATGTGCCTGCTCGGGCGCGGCGGCATGGAGTCGGTGTTTGTCGGCGCCGCCCTCACCGCCACGAGCGTGGGCATCACGGCCCGCGTGCTCGCGGACATGGGCAAGCTCGCGCGGCCCGAGGCGCAGATCATCCTCGGAGCCGCGGTGATCGACGACATCCTGGGCATCATTATCTTATCGGCCGTCCAAGGAGTCGCGGCCTCCGGCTCCCTTTCCTGGCTCGCGGTAGGTCGCACGACGCTTCTGTCGGCGGCGTTTCTTGCGGCGGCCTTTTGGCTCGGTCCCCGCATCTCTCGAATGATGATCGGGATCGTCCATCGCATGCGGGTCCGCGGCATCCTGATCGTCTCGGCCGTGGTGTTCGCGTTCGTGATGGCGCTTGCGGCCCACGCGCTGGGGACCGCGCTCATCGTCGGCGCGTTCACCGCCGGGGTGCTGCTGGCTGGGACGGACAAGCGCGAGGACATCGACGGAGCTCTCAAACCCGTGGCGGACATCTTTGTTCCGATCTTTTTCGTGATGGTCGGAGCGAAGGTGCAGTTGAGCGCGTACAACCCGCTCGTGCCCGGGAACCTCGGCATGATCGTGCTCGCGCTCTCGCTGGTGCTGCTCGCGCTCCTGGGCAAGGTCGTCGCCGGCTGGGCGGCCCGCGGAAAGGACCTCAACCGCTTCGGCATCGGCGTCGGGATGATCCCGCGGGGCGAGGTGGGCTTGATCTTCGCTCAGGTCGGACTGTCCTCCGGGGTGATCGACGCTCCCCTATACGCCGCGGTGGTGGGGATGGTGGTGCTTACGACATTCCTAGCACCGCCGCTCCTCAAGCGCGCGTTCAGCGGGGCCTGACATGCGGATCACCTTTAGGCTTATCATCTCGCTCGCGGTGGTGGTAGCCTCGGTCGCGCTCGGGTCCTCTTTCATTCAAGTGCGACTAGAGAGGGCCAAGCAGCAGGAGGAGCTGGAGAGGCGCTCGCGCCTCCTGGCGGAAAGCCTCCAAGAGACGATCGAGCCCCTGCTCGCCAAAGGAACGTCGAAGCAGCTCACGCGCTTGGTCGAGAGGTTTGGCAATCGCGAGCGGCTGGCGGGCGCGGCGGTCTTCGACGCGGAGGGGAAAGCCCTCGCGATCACAGCCAGCCTGTCGGGCCTCGTCCCCACCGCGCCGAAGCTCGCGGAGGAGGCGCTCAAGCAGGGCAAGGACGCCAGCCGCTTCGACCGCGTCGGCGGCCACCGGCTGCACCTTTATGTTCTGCCGCTCTCAGTTGAGAGCCGGACGGCGGGCACCCTGGTGCTGTTTCACGAAGCGGCCTACATCGATGAATTACTTTCGGCGATTTGGCGCCGCACCTTCGGCAGGGTGTTGGTGCAGGTAATTCTGATCGCGCTCGTAACACTTCTCGTCGTTCGATGGAGCTTGGTCGGCCCCATCGCGCAAATGGCGGAATGGATGAAGCTCCTTCGCGCTGGAGAGGCGCCAAATTCCGCCGGCATTCCCCGAGGCGACATCTTCGCCCCGATAGCCAAGGAAGTGACGACGTTCGCGAAGCACCTCTCCGTGGCGAAGACCGCCGCTGAGGAGGAGGCCCGGCTCCGCCAGGCCTCGGAGTCGTTGTGGACGCCCGACCGACTGAAGGAGCACGTCCGGGCGAAGCTTCAGGGCAAGCCGCTCGTCATCATCTCGAACCGCGAGCCTTACATGCACCGCTATAAAGGCCGCGAGGCGCAGGTCATCGTTCCCGCGGGCGGCGTCGTGACGGCCCTCGATCCCCTGATGCGAGCCTGCGGCGGCCTTTGGATCGCGCATGGCGCCGGCGACGCGGACTGGGACAACGTGGACGGGCATAGTCGTGTGCGCGTGCCGCCGGAGGACCCGCGCTACACTCTGCGCCGGGTGGCGCTGACGAAGGAAGAGGAAGAAGGGTACTACTACGGCTTCGCCAACGAGGGGCTTTGGCCCCTATGCCATATCGCGCACGTCCGGCCGGAGTTCAGGCCGGAGGACTGGGCGCATTACCAGCGTGCGAACCAGAAGTTCGCGGACGCGGCGCTGGAGGAGCTCCAGGGAATCGATTCGCCCTGCCTGCTGGTCCAAGACTACCACTTCGCGCTCCTGCCCCGCATGATCAAGGAGAAGCGGCCGGACGCGCGAATCGTCTTGTTCTGGCACATCCCTTGGCCGAATCCGGAAGCGTTCGGGATCTGTCCGTGGCAGAGGGAGCTGTTGTACGGGATGCTCGGCGCGGACCTCGTCGGATTCCACACCCAGTATCACTGCAACAATTTCCTGGAGACGGTCGACCGCACGCTCGAGTGCCGCATCGATCGCGAGCGCTTCTCGGTCATCAAGGAAGGCCATCTCACCTCCGTGAAGCCGTTCCCGATCAGCGTCTCCTTCCCGGAGCCGGCCGCCAAGGCTCCCGACACGGACAAGGAGCGCGCCGCGATACTCAAAGGGCTCCGCGTCAAGGCCGAGTTCCTCGGAGTCGGGGTCGAGCGCATCGACTATACGAAAGGTCTTCTGGAACGGTTTCGTGCCATCGAGCGATTCTTAGACAAGTATCCGCGCTACAAGGGCCGCTTCACCTTCGTGCAGATCGGCGCGCCCAGCCGCACCCATATCAAGCGCTACCACGACTTCCTCGCCGAAGTCGAGGCGGAGGGAGAGCGAATCAACTGGAAGTTCAAGGCGAACGACTGGCGCCCCATCGTATTCCTCAGCGAACACCACGACCACGACGAGATCGCGCCCTATTACCGGACCGCGGAGCTATGCATGGTCACGTCGCTCTCCGACGGAATGAACCTCGTCGGCAAGGAGTTCATCGCGGCGCGCGAGGATTTGGGCGGAGCTCTCATTCTGAGCCAGTTTGCCGGCGCCTCGCGGGAGCTCCGCGACGCCCTGATCGTCAATCCCTACGATATCGACCGGATGGCGGACGCGATTCTCTACGCGCTGGAGATGGGGACCGACGAGAGGAAGGCGCGCATGCAGCGCCTGCGGGAGACCGTAAGGGAGAACAACGTGTATCGCTGGGCGGGCACGCTGATCACGGAACTGACGCAGATCCGGTTCGAGGACCTTCCCGCCGGAACGCTTGCGTGAGGAGACCGCTCATGAGCGCCATGGATTGGACGAGCCTGGAGTCCCGTCTGTCAGAGTCGGACTTCTCGAGCGGAAATCTGCTCGTCGGCCTCGACTTCGACGGCACGCTCGCCGAAATCGTCGACGCGCCGGAAAAAGCCGAGCTTACGGCGGAGACGCGGAGCCTTTTGGAGGTCTTGAGCCGCCGGTCCGACACCAGGGTCGCCGTCCTCAGCGGCCGGGCGCTCGACGACCTGAAGGCCCGGGTGGGCCTGCCCGGACTATTCTACGCCGGCAATCATGGCCTCGAGGTCGGCGGCCCCCGGTTTCGGTGGACCCATCCGTCGGCCGGGATACTCGAGCCTTCGGCGATCGAGTCCTTGGAAGACGAGCTGCGCGGGTTTCCCGGCGCCTTTATCGAACACAAGCAGCTCGGGTTCGCGGTCCACTACCGCCGTCTGCCGTCGCGCTTCCTCAAGACCTTTCGGAGCGTCGTCCGCGCTCGTCTTTCGGCGCTGCAGGACCGATACCGCGTGATGGATGGAAATAAGACGTTCGACGTCAGGTCCAAGGTCGCCTGGGACAAGGGCCACGCGCTCGGGATGATCCGAAGGACCCTGCCCGGCGGCTGGCTGGCCCTGTTCGCGGGGGACGCCGGGACCGATGAAGAGGGCTTCCGAACTCTTGGGCCGCGGGCTCTCACCATCCGCGTCGGCCAGGTGACGCGTTCCTCGGCGAGCTTCGTTCTCCCGCGGCGGCGGATGGTCGATCGCCTGCTTCGATTGCTCGCATCCAGGTCACCCCTCGCGGGAGAATGATCCAGCGGCGGACGAGTCGTCTTTATGCCGGGTTTCAAGCCGCGCTCGTCTTCTCCGGCCTCTCCGTCCTGGCGGTGCTCGGCCTCGCGCTTCAGATTTATCGCACGCAGCAGGCGATTTTGCACGAAGACGTCGATTCGGTCATCCAAATCCAGCGCCTTCGCTACCGCGTCGAACGACAGGTCTCGACGGAGCGGGCTTTCCTGCTCACGGGATTTCCGACGTTTCGCAGACGCCTTGAGCTCGGGCCCGAAATAGCGCGGATCATCCGATCACTGAGCGGCCGGGGCGCCGCGCCCGAAAGAGAATTGCTTCTCGCCGAAGTATCGAGACAGGTGGACCTGTACGAGACGGACCTCGCGCGATTGAGGTCTGGGCGCTGGTCCAAGGATTCCGCCCTGTCGATTTTTGAAAATCAGCTCCAGCCGAGGCGGAATGCGTTGTTCCAGCCGCTGGAGCGTCTCATTCAGCTTGAATACGAAGAGCTTCAGAACGCCAAGGCGAGCGCCAAACGGTACGGCCGCTGGAGCTTGATCTTGGGCGCCGTCATGGCCGCAGGCTTGGTCGCCGCGCTGCTCGCGACCGGCGCATTCGTTCGAAGATCGCTGCTGGCCCTGGAGCGCGAGCGTAAATCGCTCGAGGCCGCAAAAGCGGATCTGGAAAAATTGGTGGCGGAGCGCACGCGCAATCTCGAACGCGCCGTTCAGCAGTTGGAGGCCTTCGGCTACTCGGTGGCGCATGACCTGCGCGCGCCGGCCAGGACCATCGCGATATTCTCGGAGGCCGTGCTGAGAAAGGAGGCTTCGCTCGATGAGGATACCCGGGGCTTTTTCCACCGCATCAAGGAAGCCGGGCAGCGGATGCGCCTGATGCTCGACGGCCTGCTGACTCTTAGCCGCATTTCGCAGGAGAAGCTATCGCTCGGGCCGGTCGACCTCGCTGTGATCGCCCGGCGCCGTCTTGATGAGCTGGCCGCGCAGGAGCCGGAAAGGCGGGTAGAGGTGCGCGTCGCGGATTCAATCCCGGTGCAGGGCGATGCCCGCCTGCTCGAGATCTTGCTGCAGAACCTTCTGGAGAACGCCTGGAAGTTCACCCTCGACAGGCCGGATGCCCGCATCGAGGCCGGCTCGGAGACTCGGGACGGCGTTCGAGTCCATTTCGTGCGCGATAACGGCCGGGGGTTCGATCCCGCGCTGAATCAGCGGCTGTTCAAGCCGTTCCACCGCTTGCCGAACGCGGAAGGGATTCCGGGGCTGGGCATCGGGCTGGCCTCCGCGTCCCGGATCGCGGACGCCCACGGAGGCAAGATCTGGGTCGAGAGCATGCCCGGGGCAGGAACCACGTTCTTCTTCACCCTGTCCGATCCGAAATGAGCCAAGAGTTGCTTCTCGTTGATGACGACGCGAACGACGCGGCTCTCTTTTGCCTGGCCGCGAAGGAAGCCGGGATATCCTACCCGATCCGGGTGGCGGGCAGCGGCGAGGAAGCCCTCGACCTCCTCCTCGGGAAGCGATTTTGTCCGGTCGTCACCTTCCTGGACATCAAGATGCCCGGCACCGACGGTCTTGAGGTGCTGCGGCGCCTGCGCGCCGATCCGCTGTATCGCAACGTCGTGATCATCGTTCTGACCGGCTCCGACCTGGAAAGCGACCGCGTCGAGGCGTTGAAGCTCGGGTGCAACCTGTTTTTGACGAAACCCGAGTCCCTTTCCGGCTATATCGAGATGGCGCGGCGAATCAAGGCGCTGCTGCCTTGAGCTTCGCTCTTCTTTCCGGCGATTATACGCTTGGTCGAACAGCAATGAAGCACAGCGCTTTTCGAGACTCTATCCATGGCCCTCGACACTGGTGATGTTGACCCTGTACGCGGTCATCACGCTCAATAATACGCTCTATGAACTCAGCATCTGGGGATTCAAGACGGTCTTCCGGCTGCGCGGCCGTACCCTTTCACCTGCTTCACAATCTCCTTTAACCAGCCCCAGCCTGCCCGCAATCTGGCGTTTCCAATAGGCATCTGCTAGACTCCTCCCGACCTATGGAGGCGGTTTTCAAATATTTATCCGCGGTCTGCGTCTTCGCGCTCGCGCTCTCGGGGCCTCTGGGGCCGGCCCTGACGCATGCAGCCACACATGCCATCGCGGACGCGCACGAGCACAGCCATCACGACGAGACGCACTGCCACGAGCATAACGAGGCCTCCCATCACCACGAGTTCCTGAAGGCTGCCGTCACGCCCGCCACGATCACGAATACCCCGACAATCGATCCGGTCCGACGCGGTCGAAACCAGCTCGCGAGCGCTTCTGCCGCGCGCTCTTTCGATGCGATCAGCCCGGCCCTTGCCGAGTCTTTCGATACCGGACCGCCTGAAGCTGCCTGCAGTCTTCTTCTCGCCCTCACTCTCACCGACAGAGCCCCGCCTGCCTGAGCTTGCGGAGCATGTTGCTCCGCGCCGTCTTAAGTCTCTTTCAGGAATCCAGACCTTAGTACGAACGGCCGCATACAGGTGGACACCCATTTGCTGAACGATATCATCCGCGTTTTTCCGCACCGAATGCTCTCGGCCGCCCTCCTCTGCGCGGCCGCCACTCTCGCCGCAGCCGCGGCGGAGTGCCCGGCGCTCCATCAGCCCTCGGACGTCCTGGTTT
The DNA here is from genome assembly GCA_016212845.1 of Elusimicrobiota bacterium. GTDB lineage: Bacteria > Elusimicrobiota > Elusimicrobia > UBA1565 > JACRDR01 > JACRDR01. The sequence continues at coordinate 1,519 of JACRDR010000508.1, read as the reverse complement.
GCGCGCTCGAGAACCATCCCGACGTCCGGATCGCCCGGGCAGGCGGAGCCGAAGGAGCGGCGTTCGAGTCGCTCGCGCGCCAGCGACCGAACCCCGAGCTGGCGAACCAATCGGTTTGGGGCAAGAACGGCCCCGACCGGCTCCAATACTCGGAGCTGCATCTGACCCATACCTTCGAGCTGGGCGGCAAGCGCGCGGCGCGCCTGGATCAGGCGGCCGGCCTCGCCTCGACGAAACGCGCCGCGCTGCTGGGCGTCCGGGAGCGCGTCTATCTCGAAACCTGGCTCGCGCTGCTCAGGCTGAGGCAGCTCCGCGACGAGATCGGCTACCTCAGCGCGACTCTCGGGGCCTACGCCCGGATCATCGAGCGGTTTCGCGCGCGGCCTCGCCTCGCGCCCGAGCAGGACGTCTCGCTCGGGCTCTTCGAGATGGCCGAGAACGACTACCGCATGAAGCGGACCGCTCTCGAGGGCGAGCGGCTCGTCCTCGCCGCCGAGCTGGAGCGCGCCTTGGGACGCGCGCTTCCCGACGCGCCCGAGCTCCTTCCGGCTCGGCGGAGAACTTGGCCGAGCCTGACGGCCTCGAGCGCCCCGGTGACGGGCGCCGCCGTTAAGACGGCCGAGGCGGAGGTTTCCGTCGCCCTCGCCGGCGAGCGCGCGGCGAAGGGCGCGGCTTGGCCGGACTTAAAGCTCGGCCCGACGTTCCAATCCCAGCGCCAAGGCGGGCAGGACCTGCGCGCTTTCGGCAACAACCTCTCTCTCGTCCTGCCGCTCTACCACCGGAACGGCGGCGGCCGGGAGGCGGCCGGCCTGGCGCTGCGCCGGACGGAGATCGCTAGAGAGGCCGTCATCCTGGAGGCTCGCGACCAACGGAGCGTCTGGTCGGCGCGCTACCAGGCCGCCGTGGCCGCCCTCGGCGATTCCTTGAGCGCGGCGTCCGTCGCCGACCGGGACGCCCGCAAGGACCGGCTCTTCGAGCAAGGGCTCATTACGGTGCCGCTCGTGCTCGAGGCCCATCGTCAGCGCCTCGAGTGGACGAGCGGCCAGCACGAGGCGGAGCGCGTCGCCGCGGAGGCGCTGATCCGCGTCCGCGCGCTCGATGGACGCCTATTCGAGGAGGGATTATGAGAATCTTCGTCCTCACCGTATCGCTCAGCCTGAGCGTCTCCGGTCTCCGGGCGGCGGCGGAGACTCCGCCGCAAGCGGCCGTCGAAGCCTCGCCGGAGAAAGGCCTGCGGCTCTCCGAGCCGGCGCTCAAAACACTCGAGCTCAAGACGGAGCCCGTCGGCGCGCCGCGAGACGTCCTGCAGCTGCCCGCCGGGGCGCTCGTCTACTCCCAAGACCGCGTCGGCGTCTACCGTCTGTGAGACGGCTGGTTCTAGCTGATCGAAGTCTCTCTTCTCGGACGGCCGGGCGCCAAGGCGTCCGTGCGCGCCTCCGGGCTAAAGGCAGGGGATCGCGTGGTCATCCGCGGCGCCGCGCTGCTCCGGGTGGCTCAGATGGAGATCGAGGGGGGCGGG
>JACRDR010000498.1 GCA_016212845.1 Elusimicrobiota bacterium | reverse complement strand
CCGTCGGCGGAAAGCGAAAGCGTGATCGTGTCCTTCTCCTCGCCTTCCTTCGTGTGGGCGACCGGAAGGTCGACCTTGAAAGCGGGGTTGGACAAGAGGGGCGCGGTGACCATGAAGATGATGACGAGCACGAGGCAGACGTCGACGAGCGGCGTCACGTTGATGCCGGTGATCTCAGCCTCGGTCTCGGCGTAGGCGGCCTTCTTTTTCCTAGCCACCCTGGCCCTCCGGCGCGGGCGCCGCTTCCTCGCGCATGATGGCGAGCTTCTGGGCGCCGCTCTGCTTCGCCGTGTCGAGGATGGTCACGACTTGGCCGACCTTGTTCTTCGCGTCGGCCGTGACGATGACCATCTTGTCCTTCGAGTTCGTGATCGCCTCGAGGAGCACCTGCGGCAGGGCCTCGAACGTCGTGGGCTTGCCGTTGATCGTGAGCGTCCCGTCGAGCGCCAGCTTCACCGACACGTTCTCGGAGGCGGTCGTCTTGCCTTCCGCCGCTTTGGCGCGCGTCTCGAGCACCTTGATGCCCGCGGTCACCGCGAACGGCGCGACCGCCATGAAGATGATGACGAGCACCAGGCACACGTCCACCAGCGGGGTGACATTGATGTCGGTGATTTCGCCGTCGTCGTTCTGTTGGGCTCCGGCCATGGGAATGCTCTCTTCTTACTTCGCTCCCATCATCACGAGCAGCCGCGTCGAATAGACCTCCATCTCGGTGGACATCGTCTTCACGCGCCGCTGAAAGTAGTTGTAGAGCACCGCCGCCGGGATGGCGACGAGCAGGCCGCCCGCGGTGGCGACGAGCGCCTCGGCGATGCCCTTCGCGACCACCGTCGGGCCGCCCGTGCCGGCGAGCGCCAGGTCGCGGAAGGCCTTGATGATGCCGACGACGGTGCCGAAGAGGCCGATGAACGGCGCCGAGTTGCCCATCGTGCCGAGGATGCCGAGGTAGCGCTCGAGCTTGAGCCGTTCCTCGAGCCGCGCGGTGCCGAGCAGCTCCTCGAGATCGTCGCGCTTAAGGTTGCGGTGCGCGAGACCGTAATGGATCACGCGGGCGAGCGCGGCGGGGTGTTTGGCCAGGAAGCCCTGCGCCTCGTCCACCTTCCCCCCCTCGAGCATCTTGCGCACGCGGCCCAGGAGCTCGTTGCCGTCCACGTCCGCCTTGCGGATGTACATGAACCGCTCGAACGCGAATGCGACCGAGAGGATCGAGCAGACGAAAAGGACGAGCAGCGTCGGGCTCTGTCGGAAGATTTCCAGCAGGTTAATGTCGGTCATTAGTTTGATCCTCGGCTAAGCGCGAACGCCCGGCCTCAGTTCTTCTTGGTTTTTTTTTGAGCCGCGGTCTGCGCCCGGGCCGGCTCGGCCGCGTGGGCGGTGCCTTCCTCGGGCATGACCTGCGTCTTCAACAGATCGTCGACTTGCGCGTCCGTGTCGTCGCCCGGCATCCGCGGCTGGGCTTTAGACGTCGGGGCCTCGCGCTCCGCCTTGGCCGGCGAGGCCTTGTTCTTTCCCTTCTTCGGCGGCACGCCCGGCATCGCTTCCTGCTCGGCGGTATCGTTCGCGGGCTCCGCCCTGCTCTTGCTCTTGCCGGGCGCCACGATCTTCTGCGGGCCCAGCGCTTTGCGGAGACCGTCGGCGCGCTCCTTGGCGGCCTTGGAGACGTCGCCCGAGGCGTTCTTGGCGAGATCCTGATAGACCTCGACGGCCTTAGCTAAGTCCTGGTTTTTCTCGTACACCTCGCCGAGCTTGATCAAGCTCTGGAGGCGGAAGGGGTTGGACGCGGGCTTCATCTCGCGCAAGCGCTCCCACTGGCTCTGCGCGTCGTCGAGGCGGTTCATCGCGGCGAAGACCTCGCCGCGGCGGTACGTCGCCTCGAGCTGGACGTCGTTTTGGTCGCCGGCGCCCTCGAGGATGCGGCCGAGAGTCTCGAGCGACGCCTGATAGTCGCGGCGCTCCTTCTGGATCTCGAAGACCTGCCAGAGGGACGCCTGCGCCGTCTTGTCGCCGGCGCCGGCCATGGAGGCGTACTTGGTGTAAGCCTCCTGCGCGGCGTCGAGCTTTCCGAGCGCCTTATAGCAGAGCGCGAGGTTGTAGAGCGTCGCTTGCGCGTGCTCCGATTCCGGGTACTCCTCCATCAGGCGCTGGTAGTTATTGGACGCCTCTTTATAATCCTTGACGCTGTAGTACGAGCTCGCGAGGTGGAAGAGCGCGCGGCCGGTGTCGTCGGTCTTCGGGAAGTTGTTGAGAAGGCGCTGGTACGACGGGATCGCTTCCGCGTACTTCTGCGCGTTGAAGTACGCCTCGGCCAGCAGGAACTGCGCCTTGGGCAGCTGGGCGTTGTCGGTGTAGTCGACGCTGAACTGCTGGAACTCCGCCGCGGCCTCCGTCCACTTCTTCTGGTCAAAGAGACGGCGCGCCAGCCGGAACTGCGCCTCGCCCGCGATGCCGCTGTGGGGTTTGGCCTCGATGATCGCGTGGAGCGCGGCCCGGAAATCGAGGGAAGGCGCGCGGTCGAACACCGCCTCCATCAAGTCGAGACCGTCGGTCGCCTCGGCCGCGGCCGGGAAGCGGCCGAGCAGGTTCGCCGCCTCGCGGATCGTGCCCGCGTCGTCCTTGTTGTTGAAGGTGGCATGGACGATGCGCAGGTACGCGAACGGCAGCTGGGGCGAGTCCGGGAACTTCCCGATGATTTCTTTGTACGCGGCGGTCGCCTCGGCGTACTTCTGCGCGCGGAAGAGGGTGTCGGCGATCTGATAGACCGCCTGCTTCGACTCTCCGGCCTTCGGATAATCGGACACGAGACGCTGCCAGGTCTCGATGGCCTGCGTGTAGTAGCGCAGGTGATACAGCGCCATGCCGCCCTTGTAGAGAGCCACGGGCGCCTCGGGCGCCTTCGGGTTCTCTTTGACGAACTTATCGTAAAGCTGGTAGGCGTCGTCGTAGTTCTTCTGGTTGAACATCGAGTCGGCGATGCCGAGCTCGTTGTACCCGGAGAACGTGAAGGTCGAGCCCGCCGTCGAGAGCATGTCTTTGAGCTTCTGCCGCTCCTCGAGGGCGCGGGCGTCGTCGTTCTTGGCGCTGTAGACCCAGGCCAGGCCGTCCTGCGCGTAGAGCGCCGCGGGCTCGTTCGGGTAGACCTTCAGGATCATCTCGTAGATCGACTTCGCCTCGTCGGTCTGGTTCTGCGCCAGATAAGCCTCGGCGGCGTAGAGATACGAGAGCGAACGCCACTTCGACTGCGACGGCGGCAGGTGGCGGAAGATGAACTGGTACGAGGTGAGGATCGAGTCGTAGTTCTTCGCGTTGTGCTGGGCCTGAAGGATCGAGAACAGCGCCTGCTCCGCGATGTCGGAGGTCGGCGCCAGGTCGATGATGCGCTGGAAGGCGGTGACCGCCTCGCTGTTCCGCCTCATCGCGAGCAGGGAGTTGCCGAGGATCAGGTAGACGTTCTTGGCCAGGGCGTTCGTCGGGTAAAGCGCGATGAAGTTCTGGCAGGTCTGCGCCGCCTGCGCGTAATCGCCCACCTGCAGCTCGGCCCACGCCAGCTTGAAGTGCGCGAGCGGAGAGACCTTGATCGTCTCGGGGTACTGCGTGATGACCTTCGTGTAGGCGAAGAGCGCCTCGCGCATCTTATTGTCGACGAGGTAGCTCTCGGCGATGAAGTACTGCGCGAGAGGCGCGAAGAAGTCGTTCGGATAGCGGTCGAGCACCGACTGGAAGTTCGCGCGGGCGTCGACGTAGGCGCTCTTCTGGAAGTGCGCGGAGCCGATGCGGAAAAGCGCCGAGACCTTGAGCTTCGAGTCCGCGTACTTCTGGATGAAGCGCTGGTACTTGGTGATGGCGCCGTCGAAGTCCTTCGCGAGGAAGAACGAGTCGCCGATGAAGAACTCGGCCTCTTCCTTGAGCTCGGTGGTCGGGTAGTCCCGGACCAGGCGCTCGAACGCCGCGGCGGCGAGGTACGGCCGCTTCGAAAGCAGATACGTCTTGCCGAGGTAAAACTGGGCTTCCGGCGTCTTCACCTTGGTCAGCGACTTCTCCGCGGCCGCGTAGTCGCCCTTGTGCAGGTTGACGATGCCCTGGGCGTAGAGCACCTCGAGGACGTTCAGGTAGTTCGGGTAGCTTTCGCCGAGCAGGAAGAGATTCGCCTCGGCCTGGCTGAACTGCTCGAGCGCGAGATCCGCGTAGACGATGCCCATCCACGCCTCGGGGATGATGTAGGACTTCGGGAAGTTCTTCTCGACCTTCCGGAACTCCTCGATCGCGTTGCCCCAGTCCTTCTCGTTGTAGTAGACCTCGCCGATCCGGAACTGCGCGGACGGCCCGAGGCCGCTCTTCTTTTGCCGCTCGACGACCTGCTTGAACGCCTCGCGGGCGCTGCGCAGCGCGTCGACGGCGGTCTGATTGCGTGGCGCGAGAAGCCGGGTGGTGGACGCCTTCTTGGCGGAGGCCTCCGCCTT
>JACRDR010000507.1 GCA_016212845.1 Elusimicrobiota bacterium | reverse complement strand
TCTGCACCGAGTGGTCAAAGAGACGCTGCTGCAGCGAGCGAAGATCATTGACCTGCTGCGCCTAAACGAGCGACGCCTTAGGCGGATGGCATCCCCTGACCCTCAGCTATGTCTGGAGTTTTAGCTGGACAGCTGTGGGACAGACCCCATATTGACTCCGTTGCGGTTCCGCCTCCGCCGGACCGCTTCGCCAGCCTTGCGGGACTTTGGGCCGGGTGCTAAACTCGGCCCATGCCCAAGAACCCCGAATCGAAGCAGGACCGGGAAGGACTCCTTCGCTGTCCCAAGTGCGCCTCGCCGATGCAGCCCGTCGTGCATCAGGACACCGAGGTCGACCGCTGCACGAACTGCCAGGGACTTTGGTTCGATCTCCTCGAGCACGAAGACCTCAAGCGCGACGACGATTCCGAAAATCTGGATTTGGGCGATGCCGCGAAGGGCAAAACGATGGACAAGGTCCAGGACATCCAGTGTCCCGTTTGCCGCACCGCGATGCTCAAGATGATCGACCGGGATCGGAAAGACATCCACTTCGAGGCCTGCGCGACCTGCTACGGCGTCTTCTTCGACGCGGGCGAGTTCCGCGACTGGAAGAAGCACCACGCCTTCGACTGGCTGAAGTCGCTCCTCGCGCGCGAAAGGAAATAGTGGCCGACGGACCCGTGCCGTCGTTTCGTCCCGTCCCCAAGACCGGCGTCATCTACGTCGTGTCGGAGGCGGGGCGGCTGGGCTACAAATCGGGGGACCCCGCCTGGACGAACCTCGGGCAGGGCATGCCCGAGACCGGTCCCCTCCCCGGCGCGCCCGCGCGCATCCCCGGCCTCGCGATCGATCCCGCCGACCAGGAGTACGCGCCGGTGGCCGGAATCCTCGAACTCCGGGAAGCTGTCGCCGCGCTCTACAATGCCCGCTACCGGAAGGGGCTGCCGAGCCAGTACACCGCGGAGAACGTCTGCATCGCGGGCGGCGGCCGCGCGGCCCTCACCCGCGTCGCGGCGGCGCTCGGCGCCGTGAACCTCGGGCACTTCCTCCCCGACTACACCGCCTACGAGGAATTGCTCGACATCTTCCGCAACGTCGCCGCGATCCCGATCCTGCGCGACCCGGAGCGCGCATACGCGTTCTCCGCCCAGGAACTCCGCCGCGAGATCCTCGGCCGCGGCCTCGGCGCCGTGCTGGCCTCGAACCCCTCCAATCCGACCGGCGCCGCCGTCGACGGGGCGGAGCTGGAGGGCTGGATAGCCGCTTCGCGAGAGCTCGACTGCGCGCTCATCCTCGACGAGTTCTACTCGCACTACTCCTGGGGCGAGGAGACGCCCGGCAAGCCGAAGCTGCTCAGCGCCGCGCGCTGGATCGAGGACGTAGACAAAGATCCGGTCGTCATCTTGGACGGCCTCACCAAGAACTGGCGCTACCCGGGCTGGCGGGTCGCGTGGATCGTCGGCCCGAAGACGGTGATCGAGGCGGTCTCGTCCGCGGGCTCGTTTCTGGACGGCGGAGGCTCGCGCCCGCTGCAGCGCGCGGCGGTCGGCCTGCTCTCGCGCGAACTCGCCGACGCGGAGGCCTCCGCGATCCATAAGGCCTTTCGCGCCAAGCGCGACCTCATGACCGCCCGGCTCGGAGACTTGGGCATCCGGCTCGACGGCCCGCCGCAGGGCACGTTCTACTGCTGGGGCTCGGTCGCGGGACTTCCGTCCCCCCTCAACACCGGGATGGGCTTCTTCCGGGCCGGCCTCGAGGCGAAGGTCATCACGGTGCCCGGGGAGTTTTTCGACGTGAACCCCGGCAAGCGCCGCGCCCCCAGGGGCTCGCGGTTCCGCGGCCACGTGCGCTTCTCCTTCGGCCCGCCCGAGGCCTCGATCCGCGCCGGCCTCGACCGCCTCGAGAAGCTCATCGGTTCCCGCGCCAAGCCCGTCCGCCGTTAAGCTAGAATACCTCCGTCGTGCCGCTACTTCTCTCCGAGTTCGACCTCCGAAAGTCGATCGTGCGCGCCTGCCGCGCGCTCCACGCGCGCGGGCTCGTGGCCGCGTTCGACGGCAACGTCTCGGGCCGCCTCCCCTCCGGGAACCTCATCGTCACGCCCGCCGGCGCCTCCAAGGGCGACGTCACGGAGGACAGGCTGCTCCTGTGCAGCGCCGAGGGCAAGCGCATCCGGGGCGAAGGGCAGGTCTCGACCGAAGTCGGCCTGCACCTCGCCGCCTACGCCGCGCGCAAGGAAACGAGAGCCGTGGTACACGCCCATCCGCCGCTCGCCTGCGCCTTCACCTTCGCGGGCGCGGAGAAGGTCTTCCTAGAGCCGATCCTGCCGGAGGTCGTGGCGAGGCTCGGCGGCATCCCCTCGATCCCCTACGCGACGCCGGGCTCGGCCGACGTGGGCCGCCTCGCCGCGCCGCTTCTGGCGAAGCACGACGCGGTCCTGCTCGCCCAGCACGGCGCCGTGACCGCGGGGCCGGACCCGTGGACCGCGTTCCTCTACATGGAAAAGCTCGAGCACGCGGCCGCGATCCTCAAGGCCGCCTCCGAGCTCGCGGGCTCGCTCGAAGGCCTCAAGCGCCTCACCCCCGCCCAAGTCGCTGACCTGATGAATACGTACGGCCGGAAAAAGTCGTAAAATACTTTCTCAGCGCCGGCGTGGCGGAACTGGCAGACGCGCGCGACTCAAAATCGCGTTCCTTAACGGGAGTGTGGGTTCGATCCCCTCCGCCGGCAAACTTTCGATGGAATTCAGGACGCTGGACGATTTCTGGCCCTTCTACATCGCCCAGCACATGAACCGCACGAATAGGCGGCTTCACTTCTTGGGCACGACGCTCGGCTTGGTTGTCTTGGCCGCCACCGTCGCGCTTCGAGAGCCTAGGCTGATACCGGCCGGATTCGTTTTGGCCTACGGCTCGGCTTGGCTGGGGCACTTCAGGTTCGAAGGGAACAAGCCCGCGACCTTCCAGTATCCGCTTCTTTCCTTTCGCGCGGATTTCCGTATGTACGGCCTGATGTGGACCGGCGGCATGGAGGCGGAGATCATCCGCCTCAAGCAGGCTATTCTTCAGTACCGCTAGGCTTCGGCGGCCAGACGGCGATCGCCAGGGCGGCCAGCGGGCCCACGATCGGGACCATAATGAGCAGCGTCCACCACGCCGAGCGGCCCATGTCGCGGAATCGGCAGCTTGCGGCGAACATCGCGCCGATCAGCAGGACCAAGGACAGCAGGCCCATCCAGCCGCTGGTGATGCGCTCGACCGCGATCTGCGCGGCGATCACGAAGGCGCCGATAAGCGCGGGGATGGCGGTGAAGGCGTACGCGAGGCGTCCGAGCTTCAGATTCATGATCGGTCTCCCTTCAGTCGCTTCGTGGTGGCGTCGTCCAGCTTGAAAAACTCCGCGTCGGCCCTGGCGTAGCAGGTCCCCGCGCGGTCGAACATCTCCCCCCGCACCCAGACCAGACGGCGCCGCGTCTTGTAGACCTCGGTGGTCGCGAGCAGCTCGCAGGGGATCGGCACGCTCCGCCTGAACTCGCAGGTCAGCCGCACGGTGAAGACGGGGTGGCCGGCGACCCAGGCGGCGGCGCCGAGCGCCTCGTCGAAGACGGTCAGGATCGCGCCGCCGTGGGCCTGGCCCGGGGCGCCTTCCACGCGCTCCCCTATCTGGGTGAGGGCCACCAAGCCGCCGTCGGAGGGGCGGCGGTAGTACTTCACCGGGATGAGGCGCTCGGGAGCGCCCTTGCCGGTGAACGCCCGCCGCGCGCCGGCGAACGGGAAGGGCTCGAACTCGGGCCAGTCCCGGCCGGGCCACTCGGTCATTGCTCGAGGAGGGCGGAGGCGAAGACGAACTCGAAGCCCTCGGCCTGAAGCTTCGGCACCTCGTCCACCAGCGCCTCGTAGGTGCCGTGGAAGTAGTGGTGGCCGATAATGACGCAGGAGCCGAGCTTTTTGGCGCGGGCGGCGCAGCGGCGCAGCATCTGCGCCGCGAACTCCTTGGAGTAGTGCTTCGGCTCCTCCATGAAGATCCAGTTCTTCGTCGCGGGGATGCCCGCCTTCCGGGCCTCCTCGAAGGCGACGCTTTTCGGAGAGACGTGGCTGTCGAGGAAGTACACGCCGCGCTTCTTCAAGCGCTCCATGAACGCGGTCATCATCGGCCGGTTCATCGTCCCCTTGTAGGAGCGGTGGTTGTTGAGACCCACGGCGTCGGGAATCTGCTTGAACGCCTGATCCAGCAGCTTTTCGACCTGCTCGAGGTCCTTCGGGTCGACGGAATCCTTCGGAAGCTTGAGGCTCAGGTAAGGATCGAACGGGAAATGGATGATGAGCTCGTGGCCGGCCGCCTTCGTCTTCTTGCCCGACTCGACGGAGCGGGGCGAGGCGGGCATGACGGCGTAGGTGATCGGGAACTTGAGCTCGTACCACTTCTCGTCGGGCACGTTCTTTTTGTACGTCAGGCCGAAATCGTCGACGACCACCGCGATCTTGGGAGCGGAGGCGGCGGGAGAGGACAGGAGCAGAAGAAAGAGGGCGAGGCGTCTCATTTTTCCTCGTAGGTCTCGAGGTGGCGGCGGCCGAGCCACCACGGCAAGGCGAACGCTACCACGTTCAGAACGACGAGGCAAGCGCCGCACAGCGCGAGCCCGAGATAGTCCCACGGGCCCGGGTGCCCGAAGCGCTCGCGAAAGTGCATCTGCACCGGCCAGGCCTCGAACGCGATGGTGAGGCCGATGTAGAAGAGCGCGGCGGCCATGTAGACGAAGCCTCCGGCCGAGGACTCGAGCTGGTGGATGTTCGGGATGTTGAACTTAGGGAAGATCGAGCCGAAGCCGACGCCCATGCCGCAGAGGGTGAAGGTCATCGCGAGGATCGTGACGAACGAAAGCGTCGCGATGAAGCGGTCGGCGAGGAGCAAATGGTTCGACATCAGCACGAGCGCGGTCGAGAGCAGGGTCATCGGCACGAGCGTGAAGAGGAATTTCGCGCGCATCAGGGTGTCGACGCCCACGGGAGCGGCCTTCACCACCCAGAACGCCCGGCCCTCGGTGCTGATCGACGGGAAGGTGAAGCGGAGGCCGAGGCTCGAGATGACGAACCCCGCGATGCCGAGATTGAGGAACGCCACGAGGTTTTTCAAGTCCGGCGTCTCGAGCGGAAGCCGCTGAATGCTGAAGAGATAGACGCTCGCCAGAGCGAGGATGAGCACGATCTGAGACCAGTGCTTCACGTCGCGAAAGAACGCCTTGCGCTCCTTCCAAAGGAGCACGGCCAGCGCGGCGGCTTTCGGCCAGCCGGCGAGCCACTCCTGCTCCTTGTAGTAGGAGACGTCCTGGCTCCGGTGGCGGCGGCCGGACTCTTGAGCGCCGGAGTAGCCCGCCGCGTAGGTGCGGTCCGCCAGAAGCACCAGCGCGGCGTAGACCGCCGCGGCCGAGCCCCAAAGCACGGAGAACGGCTTCCAGAACGAGGCGCCGAAGTCCCCCTTCGCGACCGCCTCGAGCGCCCGGGTCATCCAGCCGGAGGGCATCCACGGCGCGGTCGGCGTCTGCAGGTAGTTGAGGTACTCCGCGACGACCGCGAGCATGTCGGGGCGCGCGAGCTTCTCGGGCTCGGAGAGGCGGAGGAGGACGTAGACCACGCCCATCGAGCAGCTCGACATGAGCCAGATCGCGTCGCGCGTGCGCGAGGACGGAAAGAGGAACATCAGGCCGAGGGTAAAGGCCATGCCGAAGGCCGCCGCCAAGACGACGAAAGGCGGCATCATCGACGCGAAGGCCAGATAGAAGCCGGGCGTCAGGTCGCGGACGCGGCCGAGCGCCAGGACGTAGGGCGCCAGGACCAGCAGGATCATCCACGAGGAGAAGAACGTCGTCTCGATCGACTTCTCGATGAAGACAACCCGGGAAGGCACCGGCGCGTTCATCAAGAACGGCAGGTCGAACGAGTAGAACAAGGTCGTCAGCGCGATGATGAGGCTCGAGAGCACGACCATCGAAAAGGTCGTCAAAAGCGTCATCCCCGTCAGCTTCCAGACGAGCAGGGGGCCGATCAGCTCCACTTTATGGATGTGCGCGAGCACGCGAAAGAAGCCGACGTGGAGCCCGAAGAGCATCCAGAAGCCGACGATGAAGAACGCCGCGTTGCGGCCGAGCTCCCAGGCGGTCAGCGAGCGGACGGAGTTGTAGAGGGAGGCGGCCTTGCGGTCGAGGAGGACCTTCAGCATCAGAGATGCTTGAGCAGCGCGGCGTACTCGCTTCCGCCCGTCAGCTCGAGGAACACGTCCTCGAGCCTGGAGGCGTCCTTGCCGCCCTTGAGCTCGGAGACGGTACCGAGCGCGGTGAGCTTGCCCGAGATCATGATGCCGACGCGGCTGCAGAGGCGCTCGGCGATCTCGAGCACGTGCGTGCACATGAACAACGTGCAGCCGCGCGTCGAGAGAGTCTGAAAGATTTCCTTGACCAGCCGGGCGCTCTTGGGGTCGAGGCCGACCAGGGGCTCGTCGAGCACGAGGACTTCGGGCTCGTGAAGCAGGTTCGCCGCCAGCACGAGCTTCTGCCGCATGCCGTGGGAGTAGGTCTCGGCCAGCTCCCCGCCCCAAGGGCGCAGCTCGAACATCTCGAGCAGCTCGGGGATGCGCTTCTTCTGCGCCTCGAGCGGGACCTCGTAGAGGTCGCCGACGAAGCGCAGGAACTCGACGCCGGTGAGCTTGGGATAGACGAACGGCTCGTCCGGCACGAGCCCCATTTTTTTCTTGGCCGCGGTCGTGTCGCGCACGACGTCGAGCCCGGCCAGCTTTACCGTCCCCTCCGTCGGGCGCAGGAGGCCGGTCAGCAGCTTGACCGTCGTGGTCTTGCCGGCGCCGTTGGGGCCGAGGAAGCCGAAGATCTCCCCCTTCTCCACCTTCAGGTCGAGCCGGTGGACGGCGGTGAGATCGCCGAATCGCTTGACGACGCCGGAGAACTCGATCATACCCGGGTTCGGAATATCCTCGTGATCCGGCGGCCTCCATGAACCGCCATGACCGACGACGGAAAGGGGATCGTCCGGCCTGATTACTAGGAGACCAGCTCGCCTTCCTCGACGGTCAGCAGCTCGAGGAAGTCGCGATACCGCTCGCGCACCGCGTCGATCGAGAGGTCCTCGAGCATCCGCGTGCTGAAGTCCTCCACGTTGAACGAGGCCGCCACACAGCCGTAGAGCATCGCCCGCTTCACGTGGCGCACGTCGGTGGAGCCGCCCACGGACGTGAGATAGCCGAGGAAGCCGCCCGCGAACGAGTCGCCCGCGCCGGTCGGGTCCTTCACCGTCTCGACCGGGAAAGCCGGGAACGCGTGGAGCTTGCCGCCCGCCCACAGGAGCGCGCCGTGCTCGCCCTTCTTCACGACGACGACGGACGGGCCCCAGCCGGCGATCATGCGCGCCGCGCGGCAGTTGTTCGACTCTCCGGTCAGCTTGCGCGCCTCTTCCTCGTTGATGAAGAAGACGTCGACGCGGGAGAGGAGCTCTTTGAGCTGCGGCTTCTTGGAGGAGATCCAGTAGTTCATCGTGTCGCACGCGACGAGCTTCGGGCGCTCCATCTGCGCGAGCACTTCCCATTGCAGGTCGGGGTCGATGTTCGCGAGGAAGACGACCGGAGAGGCCTTCTGCGCGCGCGAGAGGACCGGCTTGAACTTCTCGAACACGTTGAGCTGCGTGTCGAGGGTCTTCGCCGAGTTCATGTCCTTGGCGTACTTACCGGCCCAACGGAACGTCTTGCCGGAAACGGCCTGCAGCCCGCTGAGGTCGACTTCGCGGCTCTGCAGCATCCGGCGGTGGACGGCCGGGAAGTCGGTGCCGACGACGCCGAGGAGCTGAACTTTCGCGAATAGACGGGCGGCCAGGGAGAAGTAGACGGCCGAGCCGCCGAGCGCCTCGGAGCTTTCCCCCTTCGGGGTTTTAACGGAATCGAGCGCGACGGAACCGACGACGAGGATGCTGTCCATAGGACGCCTGTCTCCTGGGGTCTTGGTCTTGGGGATAGCCGCCTCCCGGGCGGTTCCTAGAGGCCCTGCTCCCGTTCCTTGAGGAACGTGCGGATCTCCATCGTTCCGCTCACCTGGCGGAGGAAGAAATTGATCATGTCGAGCGCGCGGGCCCGCTCGAGCTCCTGGCCGAACTGGGCGCCTTGCTTCTCGAAGTCCTTCATGGAGCCCTTCAGGCGGCGGTATTCCTCGGCGAGCTCGCCGGGCATGAGCTTGGAGCTCTCGAAGATGAGCTGCTTGAGCTTCGCGGCGGTCATCGACTTGCGCTGCTCGACCTCGTAATCCTCCGGCGACATGCGCAGCGACTGCCGCACCGCCTGGAAATAGATCGCCGGATCGAAGTTGCCGTCGCGCTGGAAGCCCCGGTTGGAGCGGATCGCGGCGGAGAGCTCGAGATCGGTGACGGCCAGGCCCATTTTCGTCGCTTCCTGGAAAAGAACCTCGTCGACGATCATGTCGCGCAGCATCTGGTCCTTGACGCCCCGGGCTTCGTCGTCGGTGTAGTCCTTGCCCTGCTGGCGCACCGCGTCGAGATAGTGGTTCACCCGCGCGTTGAAGCGCATGTACGGGATCTTGGTCTGGCCCACGACCGCGACGGACTCCGACATGTCGCGCGAGGTGAAGAGGTAGCCGCCCAGGCCGACGAAGATGCCGATGAGGAAGATCGCGACCATGCCGACGAACAGCGAGCGCCGGTGGCGGCGCATGTATTGAAGGATCATTGTGTGTTTCTCTCAGGTGCGTGCCAGGCTTCAGCGTCCGCCGATAGATCGAAGCCTGGCATGCTGCCGCTATGCCTTTTCGGCGACCCGCTCGGGGTCGAGATCCGGGGCGGTCTTGCCCGCCTCGGCGCTCATCGAGCAGGCGCCGTCGAACGAGGCGCCCTCCTCGATGAGGAGTTTGGGAGTGCGCAAATTGCCGGAGACGCGTCCGGTCGCCTTGATTTCGAGGCCGGAGGCGGCGACGACGTCGCCGTTCACCTGCCCCCCAACGACGACGATCTCGGCGCACACGTTGCCGCGCACGCGCCCGGTCGGGCCGATCACGACGGTCTGCGCCTCGAGGATGTCGCCCTCGACTCGTCCTTCGACGCGGATCGAGCCGCGCACCGTCATGGCCCCCTGGAAATACGCCTCGGGGCCGACGAGCGTCTCCATGTCGGCCGAGTCGAACGTGCCTTCGCCTTTCTTAAATAGGGTCATGGTTTCAGCGTCCTAATTTAGGGGCTCGTCCGCCAGGGGACGCTTCAAGTACGGCAGAGGGTTGGTGGGGCGTCCGTGGCGCAGCACCTCGTAATGGAGGTGATTGCCCGTCGAGCGGCCGGTCGTGCCCATGTAGGCGATCAGGCGTCCGCGCTGCACGCGCTCGCCGATCTTGACCAGCACCTTCGACGTGTGGCCGTAGGCGGTCGAAAAACCCCAGCCGTGCTCGATGAGCACGAGCCGGCCGTAGCCGCCGTGCCAGCCGGCGTGGCGCACCGTTCCGTCGGCGGTGGCGAAAATCGGGGTGTCGGCTTCGTTGGCGATGTCGACGCCCGGGTGGAACTCGTCCGCGTCGACTTCGCCGGAAGACATCGGAGAGAAGCGGTAGCCGAAATAGGAGGTGATGCGCCCGGCGGTCGGCCAGATGTTCGGCGTCGCCCGGTAGAGGCTGCGCTCGTTCGTGATGTGCCAGGCGATCTCCTGGAAGCTCGCCACCCGCTTCTGAGACTCGAGGCGAAGCGCTTCGAGGCTCCGCCGGATCTCGGCCTGCGGCGCGCGCGCCGGATTGTCCGAGAGCAGGCGCGCCAGATTGGTGCGGTCGCCCATGCCGGGGCCGCCGACGGCGTCCTCCGCCTCGACGATCGCGCGGCGATCGCGCATGCCGAGCAGCACGCGCATCTGCCGGTCGGTCGCGCGCGCCATCTCGAGGAGGCTTCGCGAGCGCTCCACCTCGGTAGCGAGATAGAGCATCTTCGCGCGCATGACCTGATTGTCCGCCTTCGTGATCATGTAGTCCGCGTGGCGGCCGATGATGAAGCCGGCCAAGACGGTGCCGCCGGTCCACAAAAGCCCGGCGAAGACCAGGAAGTTGAGGGAGAACCGGGCGCGCCACAGGGGCAGGTCGGTGTGAGGAATGACCAGGACCGTGACGTGTCGGCGAAGCTGCCGGACCAAACCGCGAAGTCTATTCATGCTAAAGCGTTTTCCGGGCCCGACGGGCACGGAATCGCTCGCTAGGCCAGTTTAACAGAACCGTCTCAAAACTGTCAATGACGGTACGGTCAGGAAGGGTCGGTTATTTCTGGGGGCGCTACTCGACGGGACTCTCTTTCAGGAAGCGCAGGCTTTCGAGGAGTTTTTCGTACGCGGGCGCGTAGCGCGCCTGGCTTCGCTCCACAGCCGGATAAACGAACGCATAGAAACCGGAGCGGCCCGGAACCAGCACCGCGGAATCCCGGCGCCAGAGGCGTCCGCCCCCGGCCTTCACCGGCTTGGCGCCGAGGATCGACATGTACTCGTCTTTCTCCACCCGGATCACGAGCCGCTCGGCCGGGCGGCCGTCCACGGAGACCGGGTGCTTCGGTTCGACGTACTGAGGGTCCGGGCCCCAGACCTTCGCCAGCGTCTGGCGCAGATAATCGTCCGCGGAGTCGTACTTGCCGGTCTCTCCCGAGCTCATCCGAAACGGCTTCCCGAAGGCGTGCCAAGAGGCGACGAGACGCGGCCGGCCCCAAAGCGCCTTCGGGTCTTCGGGCCCGAGGAAGATCGTGACGCGGTAGGAGTCTCCCTCCTGCGCGGACTCCACTTGCCAGCCCTTCGGGGCCAAGCATTCGAAATCCGCGAAGCTGGAGCGGAACGGGACGTATTCCAGGACCGCCGGCCTCTCCCGGCAGCCGGAAAAGACGAATAACGCCGCCAAAGCGAGTTTTAATCGCGCCACTGGAACGTCTTTTATCAGAACGCCGGAGGGGTGTCAACGCGGCAATCCGCTTGTTTTGTCAACGATTTTGCCCCTTGACAAATAGGGAGCCGGGGGTACACTTCGAATATGCGGTCGCCGAGCCCCCTCCGGCGCTGTATTTCCGCCGTACTTTCCACGGTTATCCTGCCGTGGCAGCCTTTGGCGGATACACGCGTCTGGGCCACCGAACCTTCCTCTATAACGCCCCCCGCGGAGCGCCGCCTCCCGGACGATCTCACGAAGGATCAGCGCTATATCGACGCGCTCGCGGCGCTGACGAAAACGACGCCCGATACGCGCCGCTTCGACGCCCGGATCACTTCCGAAAATCAGGCCGAAAACGAAGCGGGGCTCGCGAAGCTCCGCCTCGACGACGAAACGCTCCGCACCGAGTTCACTCCGGTGCGCGCGGGCCTCGCCGCGTGGTTCCTCGACGCGAAGCCCGGACGCGCCGAGCCGCCCGACCGGCTCGCCGCCGTCGAGCAGAAGTTCCTCGCCCGCCCCATCCTCCCCTCCGACGCCGCGGCGCGGGCCCCGCGTTTTTCCGGGCTCGGCCCGGCCGCGGCGAACCGCCTGCGCCAGGCCGACCAGCACGTCCGCGCCCTCGGCGAGGACCTGGCGACCGCGCGCTGGGCGCAGGCCGAGATCGCAGCCCTCGTAGCCGCGATGGGCACGCGGCCCGGCCTCGCGCCCAACTCCGCTCCCGAGGGCGTGAAGTGGCGCGACCGCCTGAAGGCGCTCGCCGCCCGAATCGGCGCCGAAAAGCCCGAGGAGGCGATCCGCTTCTACCTGAACGCGCTCGGCTTCGGCCAAGTCACGGAGACGGACGTCGCCGCCAAGTACCGCACCGACGGGCGCCTGACCGACGCCGAGGTCGCCCAACTCGCCGACATCGCGAAGAAAGGCAAGAGCGATTCCCAAATCACCGCTGATGTGGACGCGTTCCTGCAGGGCATCAGGGCTCAGCCCGGCCGCCAGAACGCTCCCGAACCCTCGGGCGTCGTCGCCGACTTCCGCCGCATCGGCCAGGGCCCCCAAGTCACGGTCTCCGCGCCGCGTACCGCCGGGCTTCAGCCCGCCGCGGCGGCGACGACCGAGCCCGAGCGCGGGCTGCGCATCACCGCGCCGCCGATGACGGTCACCCGCGCGACGCAGGAGGCGAACTCCGCGCCGACCTTCTCCCTCACCCCGGTCCAAGGCGTCGAGCTCGCCGCCGGCGTCGCCCAAGGCCGGCAGGCGGCGTATCTCGTCGAGCGCAAGAACCGCTTGGTCAAGCGCGCGCAGGCGATCCAAGGCGTCCTTCGCTCCGAGAACGCGGAGGCGCGGCAGAGCTTCGACGACCAGCTCGCCGCGATCTACGCGGGCGCGGGCGAGACCGATTTCGAGGAACGGATGAAGGCGTGGCTCGACACCGCCGACCGCTACATCCACTCGCGCTTCACCAGTCCCGACGGGGCGCTCGAGGAACAGCTCCTGCAGGACGAAAAGGTCCGCCGCGTCGACGCGTCGCTCGCGGTGTCCCAGGCGTTGGGCGCCGACTCGGCGCTGATGGACGCGTTCTCGAAGCTGTCCTCCAACGACATCAACGCGCTCGCGCAGAAAGCGCGATCCGGCGGCGGCATGACCGACCGAGAGCAGCGCCTCTGGAACGCGCTCAACGGCTACTGGCAGGCGATGGGCGAGGATAAGCTGAGGGCGTTCTACGCGGCGCGTCCCGCGAGGAAGGCGCTCCTCGACCTGGAGAACCAGGACCGGGCCTTCCAGTCCGACGCCCTGGCCGCCGGCGACGTGCCCTCCGGCACGCGCCTCGCCGTCGACGAGATCGACCGCCAGCGCCTGGCCGAGCGCCTGGGCGTCTACCAGGTCCTCGATCCGAAGGCGACCGCGGTGACCGCGAGCCAGATCAAGCCCCGGCGCGTGGGCGGCACGGACGCGACCGACGAGTCGTACACGGGCGTCACCGTCGACACCGAGGACGGCCGCCAAACCTTCGTCTCCAACGACCGCCGGCTGCATCAGACGACGGTGAAGATCGGCGAGTCGACCGCGTACGTCCGCCGCTTCCTCGACGCGCAGGGCGGATTGCTGGCGGTCGAGCAGTCCGACCCCGCCGATCCCAGATCCGGAATACGCCAGGAAGGGACGTTCGACGACCAGGGCGCCCTCAAGGACGGCCTGGAGACGCGAGCGTCCGCGGGCGCCGTCATGGAGACCTCGATCGCCGCCGGCAAGCGCGCGCTGACCTACACGCGCGACGCCGACGGCGACGTCTCGGGCGCGGTCCGCTACGAGAACGGCCGCCCCGCCGCGGTGTGGGACCGCGCGACGGGCCGCACCTCCTACTACGAGTACGTCGGCTCCACGACCGACCGGCCGTTCCGCGTGGGCGGCCAGGACGTCGAGCTGACCGTCATCCGCCGCGGCGCGCCGGACGGCCCGATCGCGGAAGCGTACTACGAGCCGCCGAACGCCGGCGCGGACTTCGGCCGCCGCGTGGAGGAAGTCGCCGGGCACGCACTCCACGCCGAGCCGGCCATGAGCGCGATGCAGGCCTTCAACTCCGCGACCGCCGACGCGAACGCCGACCCCGCCAAGCAGCAGCAAGCCTTCGACGCCCTCGTCGCGGCGCTCAAGCAGGGCGAGCTCACCGACGCCCAAAAGGCCGCGCTGACCAGCCTCGCCGCGCGCTTCAAGAACAACCAGGGCACGCGCTACAACTTCCTCCGCAACGGCGAGCTCTCCGCCGCCGCCGTCGAGGCGATCGACTTCTCCCAAGCCGGCTCCGGCGCGGACCGCCGCGACGTCGTGTCCGTGACGCGGCCCGACGAAGAGGGCTTCTGGGACCACCGCGCCGGCGCGGAGAGCCGCTCCGACGACCGCCGCGAGGTGCGCCAGACGATGGAGCGGGGCGCCAACGGCTCGGAGGTCCGCTCCTACTTCCGATACGCGAACGCGAAGCTCAACGGCCAAGACATCCGGGTCCAGGTCCGCACCGAGACCGCGGACGAGGGCTCGAAAGTCCTCGGCGCGTCGGCGGTGCTCGGCGACACCGAGTTCCGCTGGGACGCCGGCGCCGCGTTCCCCGCGAACGGCGACGCGCCCAAGCCCTCGGAGAAGGTCGTACGCGAGGCAAACGGCACCGTCACGATGTACAAGGCCGGCGCGCGCGGCTGGTGGCAGCGGGACCCGGAGTGGCACCCGGTCCAGAAAATCGAGCCGAACCGCAACGGCCGCACGATCACTCAGTGGGAAGACAACGGCGACGTCATGAAGCAGACGACCGACCCGCAAGAGCGGCCGCTGTGGACGCTCTTCCTCACGCGCGGCGGCGGGACGTACCGGAACCAGCAGGTCAACGCCGTCGGCTACCGCTACGAGAACGGCACCGTCCGCGAGACCTACTACAAGGAGCCAGCCGGGGGCCGCCAGCCGCCGGGAAGCAAGCCGATCGGCGGAGTGCTCCGCACCTTCGAGCGCGGCAGGATCAAGACGGAGGCGAACCTCAACG
The DNA here is from genome assembly GCA_016212845.1 of Elusimicrobiota bacterium. Classification (GTDB taxonomy): domain Bacteria; phylum Elusimicrobiota; class Elusimicrobia; order UBA1565; family JACRDR01; genus JACRDR01. Next base: position 2,349 of record JACRDR010000507.1, on the reverse strand, counting down.
GAGACGGAACCGAGGTGGACCGCACGACCTTCCTTCAGGGGTCGGTCTACCTCAAGATCAACCTCGCCAAGGACGACTCGAACAAGCAGTGGCTGGCCGAGGCCGGCGAGTTCGAGTACGCGGCCGACGGCAAGACCGCGACGCTCAAGCCCCGGACGCGCTACAAGGCGAACGGAGCCTGGAATGAGGAAGCGCTCGCAGCTCTTCCTTCTTCCCACGGCGTCGACCCGGCCAAGAAGGAGCTCAACAATCCGCCCTCGTGGCTCGTTTCGACCTCTCGCGCGCTCGGGGAGTTCACGCAGATATCCGAAGGCCAGCGCGGGAACACCGTCACCCTCAACCTCCCTTCGGAAGCGCAGTTCCGGGCCCAGGGACGCGATCGGAGCGCGGTACTCCGCGGCCAAAGCCTGGATAAGATCGTAGATGAGCTGTCGTCCTCTCTGCCGGCTTCCGGCCGCCCCGGCGAGATGACCCGGACGCAGGCCAAGACGATGCTCACGCAGATGATCGTCAGCATGCGCGACTCCGGCCGAATGGACGGCAACGTCAGCCTTTCGATGGGCCCGTCCGAGACGACCGGCGCGTGGGAGCCGAAGCACACGATCAACTTCGCCAACCTGGACAACTCCGGCTCGGGCATCCTGATCTCCGGCAACTTCGAAAACGGCCTCGGCAACACGTTCGGCATGGGCAATCCCCGCTGGGCCCTGGTCACGAAAGTCGCCGTCCCGATGGCGAACGGACGCCCTTCACCGACGGCCCAGTGGCAAGCCGACAACGTAATCCAGACGTCCATCATCACGGGAACCCAAGATACGAAGGAAGGCAAGACCGTGGAGCGGGCCAGCGTGCTGCGCAACGAATACGTCTTCGGCGACAACGGACAGGGCGCTAGGCTGGTCTTCACCAACGCCGACCGCGAGGGCGTCGTGATGCACGGCCGCCGGACCTCGCTCGCGCTCCAGCGCTTCCAGCTCGCCGACGGCGGCACGCTCTCTGCGGTCGGGAGCGCGCGTTCGCTCGGCAGTTGGGATGGACGCATCGTAGACGAAGAGGGCCGGGACCGCCTCACCGGCTTGGGCGGAGCGCTCGACGCGGTCGGCAACAACAAGGCCGCCCACCTCCTGGTCCAAGAACCGATGGACCTCGTCGGCAAGGGCGTCACGGGCATCTTCGCGATCGCGAACAAGTCGGCCGAAGGCTGGAGGCGCATCTTCGGAGACAACGAGGGCGCGGGGATCAACGAGGTCCACGCCCTGAGCGAAGGCTGGCGCGCGATCGCCAAGCTTTCCTCCGATCCCGCCAAGCGCGACCGTCAGATCGCGCGAATGGGAAGCGAACGCGTCAACGGCCGCAACAAGCATCTAGACGGCCTGAGCCGGGAGGCCGACGGCTACATCGTGGACATGGCGAACATGTACCGCGAGTCCTCGCTCAACGCCGGCGGCGGAAACCTGTGGATGACGCCGGCCGAGCGCCAGCGCCTGCTCGCCAAGCCCGTGTCGGACGCCGAGAAGATCGCCACGATCGGCGACGTCGGCTTCGGCAACTACGGCAAGATGGCGGCGGCCGGCGCGTTCGGCGAAGGCGCGAAGCCGTGGTCCTCTTGGATCGGCGCGGGCGAGGAGTTCCTCAAGGGCCTCCCCCTCATGGTCATCGGCGGGGGCATCACAAAGGGGCTCGCGTCGGCGGCGAGCGTGCGAGGCGCGAGCACGCTCATCAAGGTCGCCAACGGCCTGAACAAGGCCTACAACATCGGACAGATGGGCCTGATGGGCACGACCGCCACCAGCGGCGTCCTGCGCACCGTCGACATGATGAACGCGGGCATGGAGTGGCAGAACAACATCGCCCAGAACCTCGTCGACATCGGCTTCGTCGCGCACTCGGCCTACAATTACGCCGCCGGCCGCCGCGCCGCGCGCGAGGGCAAGGTCGTCGAGACCAACGCCGAGATCGAACGCTTCCGCGACATGCAGCGGCCCGGCGAGCCGCCGCGCGTGGAAGCCCCGCGCGTCGAGGCGCCGAAGGTCGAGGCGCCGCGCGTCGAAGCGCCCCGAGTCGAAGCCCCCCCCGCGGAGGCCCCGCGCGCGCCCCCCACCGCCGGGGAGCAGCCCGTGCGGCCCGCCGCCCCGCCGACGGTCGAGCGCGCGCCGCTCAACGTGAAGGCGCCCGAGCTCAACGGCGGAGGAGCGCTCAAGAACCTCGGCGGAAACCTCTCCAGCCCCGCGGCCGGCGAACTTCCCGCTTCCGGCGGCTCCGCTCCGCGCGCCGAGGGCACGGGCGCGAGGGGCGGCAACGGAAACGCCCCCGCCGGAGTTCCGAATAATCCCGCCGGCATGCCCGCGG
>JACRDR010000506.1 GCA_016212845.1 Elusimicrobiota bacterium | reverse complement strand
CTCGACTTGAGGCTCGGGCGCCGGAGCGGGCTGCGGCATCTCCGGCATCGGCTTCGGCGGCGCCACGGGTGTCCTAAAGGACTCTCCGGAGCCTCCGGCTCCGGGTGCATGGTGGCCGTTTGAGCCGTTGGAAACCACGGGCGAAGAGCTCCCGCCGTTGAGGACGAAGCGGATCACGTGGCGCAGCGTCGGGTAGTCCTTCAGCGAGAGGTTCTCCTGCTGCGGGATCGCGTATTTCTCGCGGAGAATGCCGATGAGCTCGGCCTGCTTCACGGTGTCGATGCCGAGGTCGGCTTCCATGTCGAGGTCGAGCTCGAGCATTTCGGCCGGGTAGCCGGTCTTCTCGCTGACGAGCGCCACGACTTCCTTCTGTACGGCGGCTTCTTCGCGCGCAGGTCTGGTCGCCCTAAAGGACTCTCCGGAACCTGCGGTTCCGGGTGCGGTCGCGAGCGCGCGCGCGGGAGCGGCGGCCGCGGTGGCCGGGACGCGAACGGGCGCCGGGCGCGCGGGCGCCGGCGTCTCGTCGTCGCCCTCGGTCGGGCGCGCGCGCTTGGAGCCGGTGTCTTTCACGCGGAGCGTGTTGTGCACGACCTCGAGTTCGGGATTCGCCTCGCCGGTGATCTCGCGCAGCCACGCGAGCTGGCGGCCCGCGTCGTAGATTCGCGGCTCGCCCACCTTCCAGCCGCGGCGCAGCATCGTGATCGCGATCTGCGAGCCGAAGCCGGCGCCGAGCCGCAGGGCGTACTCGACGTCGTAATTTCCGCCCTTCGACAGGGTGATGCCCGCGAGCTCCGGATCGGGTTCCTTATAGTTGGCGATCGGCGGGAGCTTGCCCAGGTTCATCGCGCGCACGCAGACGGCGTCCTCGATGGACGCGCCCATCGCGTGGCCCGTAAATCCCTTCGTGTTCGTGACGACTACCTTCTCGGTGTCTTCCTTGAACACGTGCTTGAGCGCCGCGACCTCGGCCGAGGACGAGCCGCCCTGCGCCGGAGTGTAGGTCTCGTGCGACATGAAAAGCGTCTTGCCGGCGATCTGCTTCCGGTCGAGTCCCCACCGCCGCTCGGCCTTCGCCATGAGGCGCTCCATCGTCTCGGCGACGTGGCGCGTGTTGAGGCGCGTGACGTGATAGGCGCTGTTCTCGAACTGGGAGGCGAGAAGCTCCGCGAGCGGCTTCGTGCCCCGCGCCGCGAGCTCCCGGCCGTCTTCGACCACGAGGCCGACCGCGCCCATGCCGACGATCATGCCGTTGCGGCGGCGGTCGAACGGAAGCGCCGCCTCGCTCACGACGTTGTGCGTGGAGGTCGCGCCGGAGGCGAGGAAGCCGGTGCCGATCCACTCGAGCATGACGGGGTTCGTGATGTCGTCGACGCCCATGACCACGACGCGCTTGCAGCGGCCGAGGCGGATCCAGTCCTCGGCGATGCCGATCGCCTGCGTCGTGGAGGCGCACGCCGCGTTGAGCTGCGTGACCGGGCCCTTGGCCTTGATGAACTGCGCGGTCTGGCCGTGGCCCAGCGCGAAGATGCGGAAGAGGAACGAGCGGCTGAACTTGAACTCGGCCTCGGGCCCGCCGGTCTCGAGCTCGACCTTCTGCCGGGTGTACCAGTCGGTGAGCGCCTCGCGCTCCGCGGGGTCTTTGACCGCCTGCATCATGCGGTCGTAGATCACCCACGCGGCCTTCGCCGTCTTGCCCGCGTACTTCGAGCGGAAATAATGGGTCAGGTCCGAGATCAAGCTGTCGAGGCCCGGGAACGCCGAGGCGAGGATGACGCCGGTGTCCCGCTGGAGCGGCTCGGGCAGGCCCCACGACGTCGGGATCATGCTGCCGGTGGTCGTGCGCTTGTAGTGGTGCACAAGCGGCAGGCCCGCGTCTTTCAAGGCGAGGAGCGCCGACGCGAGACCCAGCTTCGCGGTGGCGTCCATGAGCGAATTCACGCTGCCGCGGACGCCGAACTCCTCGGCGATGTCGAACGTGCCCGAGCGGCCGGCCAGGCGCATCACCTGGTCGACGGTCTCGAGGCGCTCGATCGCGTGCGCGCCCGTCTCGGACTTCTTCACGCGGTCGAGGTTCTTGTCGAGCTGCTTGTAGAGCTCTTCCTCGGGCAGCGCCTCGATGAGGTTCTGTCCGTGGATGATCTGGTCCAGCCCGTTCTCGCGGAACAGGCGGTCCCACGAGCCGGGGACGCCGGCGGCCACGCCGGAGATGGCGATCTGGCCCGTGTAGAGGCCGAAGCGCTCGAGCTCCGCGGCGCTCGCGGACGGAACCGGAGACGGGGTCACGGGCGACGAGGCGCGCGGCGCGGCCGGCGCGGGAGCGGCCTTCGCGGTGAGCGACTCCGCGTACTTCTTCGTGTAGAAACCGGCTTTGGACGGCTCCTTGCCGTCGAGCTTGAGCTCGACGCCTTCCGCGGAGAGGCGGGCGAGGAGATCGTTGAACTCCAGGACGCCGCCGCGCTTCGGGTGATTCGAGGAGAGCGCGATCGCGCCCGGCTTGTCCTCGAGGATGGACGTCGAGAAAGCGCTGAGCACGCGCTTCGGGCCCGCTTCGACGAAGAGGCGGACGCCGTCCTTGTACATGCGCTCCACCTGCCGGATGAACTCGACCGGCTCGGCGATCTGCGCGACGAGGAGCTTGCGGATCTCCTTGACGTCCTCGGGATAGTAGGCGGCGGTGACGTTGGAGAGGATCGGCACCTGCGGCTTCTTGAGCGGCATGCGGTCGAGGAAGCGGCCGTAGGCGGCCTGCGCGGGCGCCACGATCTTCGAGTGGAAGGCGTGGGACACGCGGATCTCGACGGCTTGGACGCCCATGTCGGAAAACTTCTTCACGGCGGCCTCGACGGCCTTGGTCTCGCCGGCGATCACGGTCTGGATCGGGCAGTTCTTGTTGGCGGGCGCGACGTAGCCCTTGATCGTCTTGAGCACCGGCTCGACTTTTTCGATCGGAGCGGCGATGGAGGCCATCTTGCCCGGGTCCTGCACCTTCACGCCGGCCATCTCTTTCGCGCGCGAGCTGACGGCGAGGAGCGCGTCCTCGAACGTGAAGATGCCGGCGGCCACGAGCGCGCCGTACTCGCCGAGCGAGTGGCCGCAGACGACGTCGGGCTCGATGCCGTAGCTTCGGAGCAGGCGGAGGATCGCGACGTCGCCGGTGAGCACCGCGGGCTGGGTGATCTCGGTCTGCTTGATCTTCTCTTCCATCGCCGAAAGCTGCTCGGGCGTCTCGCCGCCTTTGGTGAAGAGGACGTCGGAAAGCTTGCGCCCGGTGATGCCGGACATGATGCGGTCGGCCTCGTCGAAGGTGTCCGCGACGACCTGGTACTTGTCGCGCAGGTCTTTGAGCATGTCGACGTACTGCGAGCCCTGGCCCGGGAACATGAAGCCGATCTTTCCGGTCTTCTTGCGCTTGGCGGGATAGATGCTCTTCGTCTTATAGAGCGGCGGCATCTTGTCGAAGACCGCGGCGTCCTTGGTCTTCAGCACGAAGTCGATCTTCTCGCGGAGCTTCGCCGCGGACTCGGCCGCGATGCAGAGGGAGTACTCCTGCCGCTTCTGGCCGCGGTTCCACTCGTGCGCGAGCGCGGTGAGGGGGCCGTCGGACGCCTTGGCGGAGAGCGCCTTCAGCTTGTCCCAGATCGCGTCCGGCGTGCCGCCGGACGTGAAGAACGCCTCGCCCGCAAGCGAAGGGTCGACGGAATGCGCGGGCGGCAGCGGCGGAAGCTCGGCCTTGCTGGTTCCCCCCGCCCGCTCCAAGAGCGAGAGATCGGGGATGCGGTTGACGGTGTCGGGCTCCGCTTCCTCGAGCGCGAGATGGAAGTTCGTGCCGCCGAAGCCGAAGGAGGACACGTGCGCGCGGCGCGGATGGCCGCCGCGCTTCCACTCCTCGGCCTGCGTGATGACGCGGAACGGCGAGTTGGCCCAGTCGATGCCGGGATTCGGGTCCTTGAAGTTGATGGAGGGCGGCAGCGTCTTGTGATGCAGCGCGAGCACGGCCTTGGCGACCGCCGCGGCGCCGGCCGCGGCCTTGAGGTGGCCGATCTGCGACTTCACGGAGCCCAGGCCGATGGAGCGCTTGGCGGCGATCTTGCCGAAAAGCTCGACGGCGGCGTTGACCTCGACGACGTCGCCGACCTTCGTGGAGGTGCCGTGCGCCTCGAGCAGTCCCACGCCCTCGGGCCCGTAGTTGAGGAGCGAGAAGCAGCGCTCGATCGCGAGCCGCTGTCCCTTCGGGTTCGGGGCGGTGATGCCCTTGCCGCGGCCGTCGGAAGAGGAGCCGACCGCGCGAATCAGCGCGTAGATGCGGTCGCCGTCCTTCAGGGCGTCGGAGAGGCGCTTCAGCACGAACACGCCCGCGCCTTCGCCCATGACGAAGCCGTTGGCGCCCGCGTCGAAGGGACGCGAGCCGTCGGGAGAGAGCGCGCCGATCTTGCAGAACTTCACGAAAGCGGGCGGAGACATCATCTGGTCGACGCCGCCGGAGACCGCCATGTCGAACTCGTGAAAGCGGAGGCCGTTGACGGCCTGGCTGAGCGCCGCGAGCGACGAGGCGCACGCCGCGTCGACGGTGATGTTGGAGCCGTTGAAATTGAACGCGTTGGCGACGCGGCCGGCGATGACGTTCGAGAGCTCGCCCGGCATCGTGTCTTCGGTGATCGTGGACAGGACGGACTTCGCCCCCTGCTCCATCTCGGCGGCGATGGCGTCGCGCGTGCCGGACGGCAGCTTGCCGAAGGCGGGCGACTTGCGCAGGCGGTCGACGTAGTGCGCGGCGTAGACGCGGAGGTCGGTCTGCTCCTTCTTCGTGCCGCCCATCGAGTTGCCGAGGATGACGGCGGTGCGCTCGGGGTTGTAGGACTTCTTGTCGTAGCCGGAATCCTTGAGCGCCTCGGCGGTGGCGGAGACCGCCAGGTGCTGCACGACGTCCATCTGCGCCGCGACCGGCGGCGGGATGCGGAGCTTGAGCGGGTCGAACTTAAATCCTTCGACGAAGCCGCCGATCTTGGAGTACGTCTTGTCCGGCGCGGCGGGGTTCGGGTCGTAATAAAGCCGCCAGTCCCAGCGATCCTTCGGCACCTCGACGATGCAGTCGCGGCGGTTTTTGATGTTTTCCCAGAAAGACGGGATGTCGAGTGCTTTCGGAAAAATGCCCCCGAGTCCGACAATAGCGATGGCTTCCGACGGGTCGATTCTGGTCATAGTTTGTTTTTTGCCGGAGGGTCGGGCCCCCCGCTACTCGCCCCCCGCGGGGGGGCGAGTGTTAGCCAAGTTGAGGCACGCCGACGATGCTGTAGCCGGCGTCCACGAACAAGGTTTGCCCGGTGATCATCTTGGCCTTGTCGCCGGACAAAAACGCCGCGGCTTCGGCCACGTCGGTGGTGGTGACGTTCTCCCGGAGGGGCGACACCGACTTGTGATATTCGAGGATGTAGTCGAAACCGGTAATGCCGCTGGCCGCGAGCGTCTTGATCGGGCCGGCGGAGATCGCGTTGACGCGGATCGCCTTGGGTCCGAGTTCGAAGGCGAGCTCGCGCACGTAGGCTTCGAGCGCGGCCTTCGCCACGCCCATCACCTTATAGTTGGCGCAGACGCGCTGTCCGCCCAAGTACGTCAGAGTGATCACCGAGCCGCCGTTCTTCATGTGCGGCGCGGCGTACTGCATGACCTTGGCGAGCGAGTAGGCCGAGACGGTGAGCGCGGTGCCGAAATCCTCGGGCGTGACCTCGGTGACCGCCTTCTCGAAGGTCGCGGCGGGGGCGTAGGCGATCGAGTGAACGACGATGTCGATCGGGCGGTCGATCTAGCCGAAGAAGGCCTTCAGCTCGTCTTCCTTGGCCTTTAAACTACTTAAAGCGTTTTTAGCTTCCTTTAATTCCGTGTCAACGATCTCCAGCTCGCTAATGAGTTTATGAGACTCTTCCAAAATATTATTTTTCTGGGCTTCATAACTCG
>JACRDR010000499.1 GCA_016212845.1 Elusimicrobiota bacterium | reverse complement strand
TCGGAGGCCGCCGCCAACCGTTCGGCGGCGGCCGAGAGTCGAGCGAGCCGCGCCCGAGGCGCGGCATCGCGTACCCGGCGCACCTAAACCGGCGGAGGCCGCCGGATCGAAGAGTGCCGCCGTCAGCCGACTGAAGAATGTTGACGGAGAATGTTGACGAAGGGGACTGTCCCTTTTTAGGCGATGGTGAGGAGCCAGCGCTCTTCGCGGTCGAGGTCGTCGAGGGCGTCGTAGGAGACGGGCTCGCCTCGCTTGTCGGCGAGGAGCGACGAGGTGCCCCTCCCTTGGATCGCGGCGGGAGAAAGGGAGCACAGGGAGCGCGCCAGCTCCCGCAGATTGTTGCGGGCGTCGTAGTTCATGCGGCCGCCCAGGCACCGGAAGTCGAAGCGCTCGGCGTTCACGCGCAAACGGCGCAGCGGCGCCTCCAGCACGATGTCGAGCACGAGCGCCCGGTCGACGACGGCGGCGGCGACGAGACGAATGGCCTTCGACGGGATCAGCTCGTGCGGCGCGCCGTCGAGCGCGGGGCGAAAGCCCGCGGACGCCAGCTCGAGGCTCTTGATCGCGTTCGGCGCGGGCACCGTGGCGAGCGCGTCGTCGCGCAGCACCCAGCCGCCCAGCGCCTCTTCCTCGAGGCGTTTCGCCAGGTCCTTGGCCTGCTCCTCGCTCAAGCCCTCGGCGACGATGCCGCAGGACCGGCGCGCGCGGGCCGCGGCGTCGTGGATCGGGACGTTCAGGAACCGCGAGAGGGCGCGCGCGACCTTGGGAGCGTCGAGACGCTCCGGACTGGGCAGGAGCACCGAGAAAGCGGCGGCCGCCTGCGCCATCGGAGGGTGTTAGTGCTTCTCCTCGTCGGCTTTGACAGGATCGGACTTCGGAGCCTCGGTCTTGGGAGCGGAGGCGCCGGGAACCGCCGACGTCGTCTCCTCGGCGGGCTTGGCCTCCGCCGGCTTGGCTTCGGCGGACTTCGTCTCCGCGGGCTTGACCTCGGCGGTCTGCTCCGGGGACGCCGCTTTGATCTTCTCGCGCGTCTGGCGAAGGTCGCCGAGCAGGCCCGACGAAGGGTGCGCGGACTCGAAGGCGTCGAGCGCCTTCAGCGAGCCGGCGGCGTCGCCGTTCATCGCGAGCTCCACCGCGGCGGCGAGCTCGGCGCGCTCCTGCCGCTCCTCGCGCTCCTGTTTGGAGGCGGCGGTGCCCTTCCAGTACGGCTTGTCCGGGTCCTCGAGCGTCTGCTCCGCTCCGCGGACGGCGGCGACGGCGATCGCGCTCTTGACCTGCCGGTGCTGCTTGCGCACGGCGGAGTCGGAGAGGGACGATTTCAGCTCCTTGAGCCACTTCGAGACCTCTCCCCACACGGACTTGGCGGGAGTCGCGGCCTCCTCCGCGCGGACGGGCGCGGCGGCTAGGATCGCGGCGAGCAGTAGGGCGTTCATGGTCAGTTCCCCGTTTTCGACAGCGCTTCGATCGCCGTCACAAACGTCGGGCGGTCCGAGTCGGCCACGACCGCCAGCGCCTTCTGTCCGTACTCCTTGAGCTTGTCGGCGTCCTTGAGCTTGGACGCGGTCTTGGCTAGGTTCAGCCAGATGCCCGGGTCGGCCGGATCGAGCTCGGAGGCCTTCTCGAAAAGGGTCTTGGCATTCGCCCAATCGCTCTTGCTGAAGGCGACGCCGCCGAGGTTGTTGAGGATCGCGGCGTCGGCCCCGTCGATCTCCCGAGCCTTCTCGAAGCGGGCCTTCGCCGCGTCGAGCTTGCCCAAGTCGACCTCGAGCAGGCCCAGGCGGTTGATCGCCGAGACGTCGGCAGCGTCCGCGGCGAGCTTCGCCTCGAGAGCGCCTTTGAGGAAGTCGTAGCGGCGCTGGGCGTAGCTCTTCCCTTCGGAGTCCACCTTCTTGGCGAGCGCCGCCGCGTCGGGCGTCGGCGCGGCCCACTCGGAGGAGGGCCTCGTCACGGGCTCGAACGTCTCGACGGCCTTGACGGGATCGATGAACTTCGCGCGGCCGGCCTTCTCCATCTCGCGGTACGCCGTGACTGCGTGGCGATGCGCTTCCGCGAAGCTCGAGCCCACGAGGGTCGGCTCGAGCGGCACCCACCAATGGCCGTTGTACTTGACCACGTCGGCCTCGGGCAGGCCCGCGCCTTCGAGCTCGGCTTCGCCGGTGTCGAACATGAGTGCGATGTGGCCGGGATAGTCGAGCAGGACGGTCGGCACGTTCGCGCCGTTAAACAGCGACGCGAACAGCGTGGCGAGGTCGTCGCACTCGCCCGTCTTGTTCTTGATCGTGTCGCGCGGGAACTGCGTGTAGTCCACCGGGAAGTTCGGGTCCTGCGAGACGGTCTCGAACGGGTTGTTGGAGGCGGCCTGGAAGCGGATGCCCGCCTCGCCGACCGCGGTCCAAAGCCGTATCGCCTTGAGCAGGTTCGAGTTGATCGAGCCCGCCGCCGTCGACGCGGGCGGCGCGTCGTTGCGCACCTTGTTCTGGAAGTTCTTCACGATCGGGTCGTTGACGTTGATGAAGGCGCTCACGCGCTCCGGGTTGTCCCAGATCATCGCGTTGCGGGCGTAGATCCGGAGAGGCTGGGCGATCGAGACCTTTTGCGCCTTGCCGCTCTCGAAGTACGTCACCTCGACCTCGGCCTGGATCGGCGTCTCCTCGGTGATGTCGAGGATCTTGTTGTTGAGGGTCGCGATGAGCGGGACCTCGACTTTCGCCATCGGGTCGAGCTTCTCGATGACCTTCTCGGTCGCGAAGTCCATGAAGTCCTTCAGCCGGAAGCTGAGCTTCACGTTCTGAAAGGGCACGTTCACGTTGTTGGAGACGACCGCCTTGCCGACCGCGTTTTTCAGATACCACTTGTAGTTCGCCGGCAGCATGTTGCCGATCTCGACGGAAGTGATCTCGACGGGCGCTCGGTTAAACGTTCCCGGCACGAACACCCCAACCGCCTCGGAGTCGGGGCCGAGGTCCCCGGTGCGGGCCTGCGCCGCGACCTTATAGAAGTAAGTCTGGTAGACCTGCACCTTCGAGTCCTTGAACGGAGGCTTGTCGACGTCTCCCGCCTCGTCCCAAGGACCGCCGGGCGTCGTCGTGCGCCAGACCTTGTAGCGCGCGACCCACGGATCCTTCGACGGCGTCCACTTCAGCTCGACGATGCCCTCGACCGCGGAGGTCGAGATGGAGGCGGGCGGCGCCGCCAGCGGCCGGAGCGTGAACGCGAGCACCTTGTTCTTCTTCGAGTCGGAGACGAGCAGCCGTTCGCCCTGGATCGCGAGCGAGTCCGGGTCCTCGAGGCCCCGATCGTCGGAGCCTTCGGCGAAGAAATTGGTCACCCAGTGCCCGTCGTCGCGGTGGAAGACCGCGACGCGCTTGGCGCCGGCGTCGAGCACGTACACGTAGCTCATGCCGTCGAAGGCGATCGCGACGGGATCCGCCAGCTGGCCGGGGCCCGTGCCCTCCTCGCCCCACGCGAGCACGAAGCCGCCGGAAGGCTCGCATTTGACGACCTTGTGGAGCTTCTGGTCGAGGACGTACGCGAAGCCCGCGTTGTCCCAGGCCACGCCGACGGGCTCCTGGAGCTCGTAGGGTCCGATCTGCGGCCCGAAGCTGAAGAGGAACGCGCCCTCGGGGTTGAAAGCGTCGACCCGGCGGTTGCCGGTGTCCGCCACGTAGGCCGTGCCCTTCTCGGTCACCGCCACGCCTCTCGGCGAGCGCACGCGCCCTTCCTTCTTCTTGCTGTCGAAAAAGCCGGTCGAGCCGGCGAAGTTCGACACGAACGTGCCGGAGGAGGTGAAGCGCTGGATCTTGTCGCCCCTCGTGTCGGAAACGAATAGGCCGAACTTAGGGGAGGCGCCGAGGCCCTCGGACCCGCTCGTCACGGAGGCGTCCTTGCCGGACTTGTGGCCGAAGCGGACGAACTCCTTGCCGTCGCGGTCGTACGCGGCGAACTCGCCGGGCTCCGGATGGTAGGCGTAGAAGCGGTCGGCCTGCGCGGCGATCGCGGACGTCTTCATGGCGAAGACCTTCGCGGGGCCGGACACGAGGAGCTTGGAGGCGGTCGAAGCGGGGACGGGGTCGTGCTTGGCCTTGTTCGCGAGCTCGATGCGCTGGAGCCGGGAGTTGCCCGCGTCGAGCACGTAGATCAGCCCGTCCGGACCGACGGCGATGCCGCTCGGGGTCTTGAACTGCCCGACGCTCGACCCCTTCGAGCCGAAGGCGCCCGGCATGTAGCCGTCGGGCGCGATCTCGCGGACCTTCGCGGGCTTCGGCTCGAGCGAGTAGAGGAAGCCGTAGGCGTCCATCGCGAAATCGGAGCCCTCGACGGGGAATTCCTTCACCGCGCGCGCGGAGGAGTCGAATTTCTGCACGCGCGAGTTGCCGGAGTCGAAGACGTAAAGGAAGTCGGAGGGATCGATGAACACGCGGCCCGGGTCCTTGAGCTGCCCGCTCATCGAGCCCTTCTCGCCGAAGCCGTACAGGAAGATGCCTTCCCGGGTGAACACCTGGACGCGGTGGTTGCCGGTGTCCGAGACGTACACGCGTCCGAAGCCGCCGACCGCGACTCCCTCCGGATAGCGCAGGCGGCCGGGCTCCGAGCCCTTCACGCCGAACGCGTACTGGAAGTTGCCCTCGGCGTCGAGCACCTGGATTCGCGAGTTGCCGGTGTCGGCGACGAAGATCGCGCCGTCGCCGGCGATCGTCAGCCCCTTGGGGCCCGATAGGCCGTCCGGGCCGTCGCCCTGCTTGCCGACGACCTTGAGGAAGCGGCCGTCCTTCTCGAGGATGTGGAGCTGGGCCTTCTTCTCGTCGAGCAGGTAAAGCTTCGAAGCCGAGGCCGCCACGGCGACCGGCTTGGCCACCGTGCCTTGGAGCTTGACCGGCTCCATGAAATGGATATCGTCGTAGGCCGACGCGGTGCGGCCGAACGAGGCCAGCAGGACCGCCGAAAGGACGAGCGAGGAGTTCATGCGATGGACCGCCTTCCCGGGAGGATTCTCGTCGGTAACTATAGCGCAGTGCCGCGCACTTTGCCAGGGGACGCCAAGTCTTCCTCCAGGCGATTCATCACGGCCCGCGTGGCCCTCTCGAACCCGAACGGAAAGGGTCCCGGCTCCGCCGTGAAGTAATGGCTGCCGCCCTTGGACTCGACCGCGAACCAAGGCATCCCGGAACGGCGGCCCTCCCAGGCGAGCTTTCCCGCACCCAGCCAGGCCTCGCCCCGCTCCGACACGAAAACGGCCTGGCCCCGGTGCGCGAGCAGAAGGCCGGGCCGGTCCCACGGCCAGAGGCCGAAGTCGTCGGAGTCCTCGGAGCGGTAGCAGACCTCGAAGAAGCGCCGCACCCCCAAAGCTCGCGCCGCGGCTTGGAGCCGCTCCCGCACGAAGCGCCGTCGCCCGTAGCCCAGCACCAGCAGGACCGCCAGCGCCCCAAGGACCCCGGCGACGATCGTCGGGATCAGGGCGAAGAGGAGATCCCAGCGGATGCCCTTCTTGACGGGCTTGAGCTGCTTGAGCCGGACGTCCGCGAGCGCGCGGTAGGCCGCCAAGTCGGGCGTCAGGTTCGCCTGCACCGTCATGTAATAAAAGCGGGCCTCGGGAAAGTCGGTGCGGTCGACCGCGAGATCGCCGAGCTTGATCATGCAGGCCGCCTCGACGAACTTGAAGTCGCCCAAGTCCAGCTGCTCCCGCAGGTTCTCGCGCGCCCGGAACTCGTCCTTGCCGAGCTGCCAGCCGCTGAGGATCCGGAGGATGTAGTCGTCCATCACCGAGTGCTTGAGGATTTCGTCGGAGTGGTGCATCGACCGCTCGGCGTCGACGCCGATGTATAAATGGCGGAGCTCGTTGTGGATCGACCAGTCGAACCCGGGGTGCTCGGCGAGCTTCTTTTCGTACGCGGCGATTTTGGCCTGCACGTCCTCCGGCGCAGGGTCGGCGAAGGCGAGGACGGGAAACAGCAGTAAAGCGGCGAGCACCGCTCGGCTCATGTCTGAAACGAAGGATAGCCTTGTCACGTTACGCTTTCAAGACGAAGGTCGCCGCCCTTAGGCGCTCGTCGAGCTCGGCGGGCTTGCCCCAGAGGTCGTAGACCGCGGCGAGCCGGAATGGGGAGGCGGCGACGAGCGCGCGGAATTCCCGCGCGTCGTAGGCGCGGAGGTCGTACTCGGCGCGCAGGAACCGTCGTCCGGCGCTCACGAACTGGAGGATGCGCTCGCGGCGGGTCCGGCGGTCCGGCGGCAGCGACATCTGCACTTGGCGCACGACGCGCCCGCCCTCCTCCGCCTCCCACGTCTCCTCGTCGGGCTCGGGCGCGCCGTAATCCGCGAGATCGAGACCGAGGACGTAGAGCCCTCCTGAGCGGAGCGAACGGGCGGTTCGACTCAGGTGGGCACGCGCATCGCGCTGGGTCGCGAGATGCCGGAAGGAGCTCTGCAGACAGTACGCGAAGTCGAACGCCTTAGACCGCAGAAAGGTCCGCATGTCGCCCTTCTCGACGCGGGCGCCCGTGCGGCGCGCGTGGGCGAGCATCCGGGGCTCGACGTCGTAGCCCGTGACCGACCAGCCCCTATTCGCCAGAGCCGCGACGAGCCGGCCCGTGCCGCAGGCGGGCTCGAGCCACTCCCGCCCTCCGTTGCCGTGTTCGCGGTGTACGCGCTCGAGCCAGCGGACCTCGGCGCCGGTATCGCCGCCCTGGAGCGCGTCGTGCAGCCGCGGGTGCGCGTAGAAGCTCGGGGCCCTCACGTTGGAGAGTCTATTTTTTTCGTATGCTCGCGGCACCATGGCGATTTTGACCGGGCTGTCGGGCCACGAGATCTACTGTCTCGAGAAGAAGGGCTTCCTCCCGGGAGACCTGGTCATCGGCAACAGCGTCATGTCGATGGGCTTCATCGGCGGCCTCGCCTCCGGCCTCAAGACGCTCGTCGGCGGCGAGGTCGAGCAGGTCACGAGCATCATCCACGAGGGACGCCAGCGCGCCTACCAGCGGATGGAGCGCGAGGCTCACGAGCGAGGCGACCACGGCATCACCGGCGTCTCGAGCGAGCTCGTGCAGCACGGCGGCAACGTCGAGTTTCTCGCCGTCGGCTCTAGCGTACGGCGCGCACCCGAGGCGCCGGAGACCCAGACCGGCGCCGCGAGGCCGGACGGGTTCTTCTCCACGGCCGCCGACGGCCAGGAGCTCTACTGCCAGCTCGACGCCGGCTTCGCTCCCATCCGCTTCGTCTTCGGCAACGTCGCCTACTCGATCGGGATCGGCGGAGGCATCATGGGCATGCTCCGCGGCCTGGGCCGAGGCGAGGTGCACGAGTATTCCGAGATCTTCAACCACACCCGGCATCACGCGCTCGAGCGGATCACGAAAGAGGCGCAGACCGCCGGCGGCAACGCGGTCGTCGGCATTCGCACGCTCATCATGCCGTTCCAGGGCATGCAGGAGATGATCATGATCGGCACCGCTTCGCGCCACCGCGGCCTCCCGCCGCCCTGGAACGACGGCGTGATCACGAGCGACATGACGAACGAGGAGATGTGGAACATCATCCGCGCGGGCTACGTGCCGATCCGGCTCGTGCTCGGCGTCTCGGTTTACTCGCTCGGGATCGCGGGCGGCGTCACGTCCCTGCTGAAATCGTTCGTCCGCGGCGAAATCCCGGAGCTGACGTCCTTGATCTACGAGGCCCGCGAGAACGCGCTCGCGCGCGTCGAGAAGGACGCCGCGGCCGCCGGCGCCGACGACGTCGTGGGGATCAAAACCTACGTCTACCAGCTCGCGCCGGGCATGCTCGAGTTCATGGCGGTGGGCACCGCGGTGAAGAGGATGGACCTGGTGCGGACCGCGTCCGAGCAGCTGCCGACGCAGGCGGTCGTGCGGGACAAGCAGACCTTCCACAACCTAGCCGAGCGCCCCATGGGCATCGAACTCTAGCGCGGAATCAATTTGGGGACAGCCTGAGTTCAACTTCTTAGTGCAACACTTTGCTGGTCCTCCGCTAACATGGAGCGGAGATGGCAAGAAGCTACCAGCATCTGTCGCAGGAAGAACGAGACAGCCTTTTCGTGCTTAAGGCT